>JAITLD010000008.1 GCA_031278055.1 Rickettsiales bacterium
GATGCGAGTCAGTGATGTCATGGCAATCAAGCTTTGTCAGAAACAATGGGCGGGATATTCGGGCGGATGGTCTTATTCGCCGACCAGCGGTTGGGGGCATACGTATTATTGGTGGGGGGAGACTGCAACAATTCCAGTCACGGGGCTGTATTTGGTGACCACCGAAATGTATGCCGGTGATAATGATGACGATTGGCATCATTACAGGGCAAAGTCGGATGGAATATTTATTCCAGCCGGCTATAAAGTGGCAATTTATGGTACTGTCAGGCAGGCAAGGAGCAATAATTGCGGGCGTTTTGGGGTCGTAAGCACACTATATCTGTTAAAACCGAATGGTAGCGGATTACTGAGTGCGGAAAGAACGCGTGTTGAGGGCGGTCCATCTGATACCGGATGCGGCGGCGGCGTGTGCTGCGGTTCTTCTTCGAATGAAGACATAGATCGGGGATTTTCGAGAATAAGCGTGCGTGTTTTGACGCCTCAAGATGCGGCGGCAAACGGCATGCTATGGAATGAAGCATACATCAGGGGCCTAATGTGATAAAAATGAAAATGTTTTTGCTTATGTCGCTTTTTCTGACGACAAGCCTGCGGGCCGCGAAATTATGCAAATACTCGATTCTCTGCCCAAGTGCGGATTGGTATTCCGCATGCTATGGCAGTGGATCAACCTATGGTTGCAGGTCAAGTCTGGCGAGTTTTGGAGCTGGCCAAAGCGGAATGGCAAGCGATTGCGGATGTGGCGTTGGAATGAAAATAAATTGGCTTTGTTCTTCTACCAGCGGCAGTTATCCGAATTTCGGCAATCCGTCGACGACTAGCGGGCAATATTGTTGGTGCCAGCTGAGGGATTCGTTCCAAGCTTTAAGCTCTTGGGCGTTTATGAGGGACCACAGCGATTCTTCCGAGCCATGCCAATCGCTTTGCGCCAGCGCATGTGTGACCGGTTTGTCGCTATCTGATTTTCGCACCGCGATTTGCAATTCGAATAGCGCGAATTATCTTATTGCCGATACTTGTCCGATTGGATATACTGAAGAAGACATGATTGGGACCAAGATAATCGAAAACAATGAAAATTGTGGCGACGGCTGGACTGAAATCACCGATAAAACATCCTCATATTCCAATATCATCGGCGAATATTTATATACTTGTCAGGAATAATCGGAAGATTCTGATCAGCTACAATTGATAATTTAACTCTGAACTCTTGATTGTTCCCATGTTTCATGTCTCGATATTTGTAAATTGTTGTGTTCCTAATTTATGATTATTATTTTGCGATGATGAATACCTTGCGTTTGTTTGCCGTTTTGATGATTTCATCTTTGTCTATCGCCCAGCAATTTTTAGAATCCACAACTATTCCCGAAAGTTTTGCGTCCGCGATTGCGTTTATTGTCTCAACCCCGATCGCCGGAATATCCGCGCGCAGATCTTGATCCGGTTTTATCATTTTCGCCAACACTCCACCGCATTTTTTATACCCGTGCCTTATGTCTATCACGCGTTCCAGCATTTTTTTCGTTCCTTCGGCCGCTTCGACAGCAAGAACCTGTCCGGATACCACGACGCTTTGTCCGATATCCAGTTTTCCGATAACTTTCGATACATTTATTGCCCGTTCGATATCTTTCGCATCTTTTTTGTTTGGCTTTGTCTTTGTTTGCGCACCAGAAGAAAATGTCAGAGACGGGCATAAATCCTGACCGGCAAGAACCTTGAATCCAAATTTTTCGATTTCGGAAAACAACGCAGTCAGCATTGAATCATATCCATTTTGATTCCTGCGAACCCGCGACACGATTTTAATCGCTGTAAAATCCGGAATTATGTCTGTCAGATTCGGATGTCCTATTGCTCCCACCATGACCAAATTTTTAATTCCGCGTTTTTTTGCCTCTCGGAACGCTGTGCCGGCCGCGCCCAGCCGAATCCACAGGTCCGGATTTAGCGCCGGATCGCAGAAATTTTTTAATCCTATGATGAAAACATCGTATCCTTGCGCGCGCAAATCGTCTGCGACCAAAAACGGCAGGCGATGTGCGCCTGCGACGACTGCGATTTTCCTGTCTATAATTTTATTACGCATGCTTTAATTTTAACTATTTTTGTGATAGAATGCAAATGTGAAAAGATTCTTCGTATCTTTTTTGGCGTTTTTCGCGCTTGGCGCCGCCAATGCAAGATACGATGCGTTTGTGTCTGAGGCGGAAAGCGGATTGGATTATATTGGTGCGGAAACTAGGGGTTTTGCGGCAGACGGCGAGCTGGGCCGCACGGTGTATTCCGAAAAGGTCAAGTCGGATTACGACCTTTTTATCGAAACGACAAAGTATGTGCGCATGGGGGCGGGCATAAATCTTGGATTCGCAAGCACAATGGATTACGAATTGGGACTGGCCGAACAATTTGGATTCGGATGGAATCTGTCGTCTTTCATCAGATTCGAGATGGGGTGGAATCATTCCGAAATGCGGTTTCCCGCGCATGCGGCCGACGCGGATTCCGCGCGGTTGACGTTGTGGTTCGACTTGGCGCGACGTCATGTCATGCAGGGCGATGTGGTGTATAGGCGACGCCTTGTTCCGTTCATCGGGCTTGGGGGCGTCGCCGGTTATGCTATGTTCGACGGTTCTACCCAGATTCGCGGGCATAGCGGCGCCGCGTACGGGGGGCATGCGGCATTCGGGCTCAGCTTTGTATTTAGCGATACGAACGCCATTGATTTGATGATCGGCTATGAAATGTTGTATGGAAAAAGTTTCGGGTGGGGCGCCGATTTGGTGAAAAATTTTGGAAATGCGGGTGTAACCCTGTCATGGAGATCAAGTTTTTAGACGAATTGACAATTCCAATACCTGCGATTGATAATTGACAATTAAGGGTTTACAATTAAGCTATGAAGAAAATATTTTTAATTTTTAAGTTTTTCTGCGGATTATTGATGGTCAATTGTTCATTGCCAATTGCAAATTGTCTTGCGGATGTCAAATATGTCGTCGCCAAGGACGGCAGTCCCGGGGACAGCGAGGAAAGCGTAAAGCATGTTTATATTTACGGCGGATACAATCTGCATTTTGCGAACGACGCGCAGGGGCTTGAAATCGCAAATTCCAGGGGGGGATTAACGGGGGGATTCGGGTTCAGATTCACCGACAATATTCGCTCGGAATTATCATACGAATATATGAAAGACAACTACAAATTGGCCGCGGCGACGGGGAATTTCGGAATTGTTAATTTCATTTTCGATGCGAAACTTCCGCCGCAATACAGAATATTCAAAACCAGCCCGTTTGTTCCGTTCGTCGGGTTTGGCGTGGGGGCGGGGCGTTATTCGGGATTGCAATTGACACGCCGGAATATGCTGGGGGCATATAATTTCATCGGCGGTGTCTCTCTTGAAATCAACAGAACTCTGGCATTCGCATTCACATATAAATTTATGAAGATTATCGCCAACGAATTGACTGTTGGCTCGGATGTCATTCCGGAATTCGAGCCATCGGGTCATAATGTCAGCGCGACATTTAGGATGAATTTTTAAATCCAGTCGGTGATGGTTTTTGCGAAGTTATGGATAGATGTCTTGGCGCCAAATATTGGAAATTGGTCATATTTTTAATTAAAAAAACCGCAGAAATGCGGTTTTCTTATTATTTCTTGCCTATTTTGCGGGCAAAGGTCAGGCTTTTTTATGCGCGTCGATATATTTGACGGCATCGCCGACAGTGGCCATTTTTCCTGCATCCTCATCCGGAATTGTGATTCCAAACTTGGATTCCACCTCCATCACAAATTCCACGACATCAAGGGAATCGGCGCCCAGGTCGTTGACGAATGCGGCTTTTTCCGTGATTTTATCCTCATTTACTCCCAATTTGTCTTTTATTATCGCCTTTACTTGCTCAAAAGTTGTTGCCATTTTTTTGTTTCCTTTTTTTGGTTTATTGGTGTGCGCCCCGAATGGCGCGACATAGGGAAATATAACAAATTATAACAATCTTGTCAAGGTTTACTGCCCCAGTCCTGCGGGGGTGAAGCGACCTATGTTATTAACCAGCTCTTCGATGGCGTTCAGTTCGACCGCGGCCGGAATCGGCGTTTCATCGCTGTCAATCCAAATATCCGGAAAATCATTGTCGCGCAAGATTTTTTTCGCAGTGATACGACCGTCTTTTGACCAGACCAAAAGCGCGGTTTTATTGTCGTATGTTAGCGGGAATGGTCCGTGATAATTCTCGTCCGCGCCATAATAAATCCAAATTGTATCGCCGAACATGGTTCGCGTCTGGGGACTGCCAAATTTTTTCTCCAATTCCGCTGTGGTTTTGACGTCTGCAATCTCGGATTCAAGGTCGCCCGGGAATATAAATCCGCGATGTTTCGTTTGCAATGTGCAGGACGCGCAAAGAATGAATGACAAGAGGCAAAAAGCAAAATTTTTCATTTATGGAAATTTTATAGTAAAAAATCGCGCCTGTCCATCAAAATTGGCATTTTTCAAAAAAAACACTTGCGTTGATGGGCAGTAATTGAAATAATAATCCCGTATCCGAAAGGAAACCGAGACGTAAGAAATCTCGTTGTCGAGTGTGCTTGGATAGGCACAAAAAATAAACTCTCCCGCTTATGGCGGGATTGCGATGTTATATATTGAAAGCATCGCGGTCGTCTCGACACGATTTTCTTATAATCCCGCCACCTTTCAGAATATATTCAAAAATAAATTCAATGAAAGGTGCGCGATGTGAAAAAAATCATAATAACATTTATGCTAATGACCCTGACTTTATCTGCCGCGAACGCGGTAGTAACGATGTGCAAAAAAATAGCAATAGACCAATGCTCGAAAGTAAGGCAGTGGGCAGCAAATTCTTCTACTACCTATGGAATTTATGACTATAACTACGGATACAATGACGTAACCTGGTATGTTGAAGTTGAGTCAAATCCAGCAGGAAGAGTGGACGGAATAGCGAGATGCACGGAAAGTAGCAGTAACTCCGGCACGCCATCGTCAAATGGAGTAAACTGCTGGTGCAGGATGACTGGACAGGATGGAAATAACGCA
>JAITLD010000084.1 GCA_031278055.1 Rickettsiales bacterium
GTCAAGTAGCCAAAGGTAGCGAAAAGTTCCAGTTTGCCACTTGCAATTCGCATAACTGCTGTCTACGAAATTGTTGACTTTTACAGGATGACAAAACCCTGGCGGGTTTTGTAAAAAAAAGTGCGTGGAATAAAACTTAGCAGCATTTTTTTTGACAAACAACTCTGAACTCAGCGATTTGCCGCTTGCATTTCCCGCAATCGCTGTCTATAATTTGACCCGTAAATCATCCGCAAATTTTTCCAAGAACCAAAACCAGAATAAAAAATAAAGATTTGTTTATCAATAACAACAAAAGGGCGCTGACATGACAACAAAATCCATCATCGTATCAATAATCGCGATCCTGGCCGTGGCGACGGCCGTCAAATTGGCGAATCCGCGGCAGGGCGGTATTCTGAAAACAATCGACATGCGGATGACAAGCCGCGATTTTTCAACAAAACCTATCGATGAGAAAACAACAAATGAAATCCTGTGGGCGGCATTCGGAAAAAACAGCCGCGGAACGCGCACAATCCCAACCGCAAAGAACGGGCAAAACCTGAAAGTCTATGTAATCCGGATAGACGGCGCATTCTTGTATGATGGCGAGAAATTGGATAAAATTTCCGATCGGGATTTGCGACCCCTGTTCGCGCATCAGGATTTTGTTTTAGGCGCGCCGCTGACATTGCTGTTTGTCGGATCGGATAGTCAATTTTCCGCAATGCACGCGGGTTCGTCATATCAGAACGTGGCCCTGTATTGCGCAGAGCGCGGGCTTGGCAACGTAGTCAGGGCATACTTCGATAAAGCCGCCGTGGAAAAAGCGATCGGCCTTCCCAAAGGCGAGTTCGCGATAATTTCCCAAACTATCGGATGGAAAAAATAGCCTTGCGTGAAAGTCAAATGCTGCAAATAAATAAAAGAATTGTTTCGACATTGCTGACGAGGACAAAAATCCCGAGCGGCGCGGACTTTGTAATAAATCCATATGTCGGATGTCAGCATAACTGCCTGTATTGCTATGCCGATTTTATGAAAAGATTCACAAATCATCCGCAGCCCTGGGGCAGTTTCGTCGATATAAAAATATGCGGCAAACCAATCAAGCCGAAATCCCTGACAGGAAAAAAAGTTCTGCTCTGCTCGGTAACCGACCCATACATGCCGCTTGAAAAGGAAATCGGAAACACGCGCATGATTCTGGAACAGCTGCTCGATTCCGGCGCAGATGTATCGATTCTGACCAAAAATGCGCTGGTCACGCGCGACATCGACCTGTTCAAGAAATTCGCCGATATCGATATCGCAATATCGATGAACACTTTGGACGACGAATTTCGCAAAATCATGGAGCCGTTCGCGTCATCCGTCGCCGACAGAATGAACGCATTGAAAACTTTGCATGAAAACGGGTTGCATACAAGCATGTTCTTGTCGCCGATGTTTCCCGGAATCACGGACTTTAAGGCGATTATTGAAACATGCCGCCCCTTTACCGACGAGTTCTGGTTCGAAAATCTGAATCTTTACCCGACGGCCTTTGCAAAAATCATGAAGCTAATCAAAATCAGATTTCCAAATCTGCTCGAATTATACGAACAGATTTATGCTCATAAAGACATATCTTTTTGGGAACACCTGCGTAAAGAAATCGCCGATTTCTGCAATGCCGAAAAAATAAATCATATAATGTATTTTTACCACAAGCAGATAAAAAAGTAAGCGCGAATAATTATTCGCCATCGTTTTTGGAAATAATAGTATTGACGAAATCCGTCCCGATATGTTAAAATAGCGAAGAGATGGTCGGAAATAAGCCCCGTTTTTCCATGAAACTTTGTCGGTGTTAAACCGACGCATATTTTCCAGGCGCGCTTTTCGCGCAATACCCATCCAAATATTCCAACAAATAAATTTATAAAGGATTTTTTTATTATGAAAAATAAATACAACGTCGATGACGCTATAAACTCCACATTTCTATTAATGCAAAATATGAAAGACTATGGACTGTCGTCGCCTATTTCCACGGAAACATACGCGTATTACGCCAGACGCGCCGATACGCTTCTTCACGACAAGCTTAAAGCCGAAGAAAAACCATCATCGGAAATAATCGAAAAAATCAACTTTGCGCGGCGGGAATACCATGCCGCAAAGGCACAACTGAAAGCATACGGCGCATAAAAATTGCCCGAACCGAAAAAAATCGCGGCCCTGAAAAGGCCGCGATTTTTTATTCGTATATTTCCCCGATTAAACATAATTACCGTTCTTTTTGATTGTCGTTCTCTTTATCGTTATTCTCGGAATTTGCAAGGGCGAACAAAACGCTCGAAATCAGGGATTGATACGGAACGCCCTGCGTTGTGGCGATCTTTTTGATTTCGTCCAAAAGCTCGCGCGGTATGCGCATATTTATAACCGAATCAGATTTATGAAATGTGCGGTATGCGGCAAAGTCCTTAATCAGGCTCCCCACATTCATCATCAATAATTGCCGCATCACATTCATATCGTTCCATTCATTTCAAGGGCATCCCGACAAATACCGCCAAAATTAACCGCATGACGCAATTTTCCCCTTGAACTTCCGCCGTTCCTATACTATCATCGGCTCTGCGCCGGTCTAGCTCAGTTGGCCAGAGCATCTGATTTGTAATCAGAGGGTCGGGGGTTCGAATCCCTCGACCGGCACCACACACTGCGTGTGTTTTCAGTTTCAGCGCCCTGCGTATTTGAACATCGAGTTCTAAAACTATACTCTCTGCTATGCCACACACTGCGTGTGTTTTCAGTTTAAGCGCTCTTCAAGTTTGCTCATCGAGTTCCAAAACTATATCCTCTGCCACACCGCACACTGCGTGTGTTTTCAGTTTCAACGCTCTTCAAGTTTGCTCATCGAGTTCTAAAACTTATACTCTCTGCTGTGCCACACACTGCGTGTGTTTTCAGTTTAAGCGCTCTTCAAATTTGCTCATCGAGTTCCAAAACTATACTATATGCCACACCATGTATGTTTTTCGTTTTAGTAGCGGGGTGCCGACATTCGTCACATCCTATGCTGATTCATCTCCTTGCTAACTTTCATCTTCCGAATTTTTCCCGCACGCTCCATTTCATCCAAAAGGCTTGGATCAAGTTGATTCTTGTGGTCAGCTTTCTTCTTCGTCGTCTGCCTGACCCGTAATTTTCCGCGCGCTTTCATTTCGCGCGCCTCATTTAATACATTCATGTCGGACGATAAATTC
>JAITLD010000067.1 GCA_031278055.1 Rickettsiales bacterium
TCTTAACTCATAACTCTGAACTCTAAGAAAGGGTGGTAAATTATGAAACGATTGTTTAGATTCTTCTCAATAATAATGCTGATGACCTCAACATCCGCGCATGCGTTAAAGCTCTGCCAATTGGAATGGCAGGACGCGTGGAAAAATGCGTCAGGAACATTATCGGCGGCATCATATAAATGTACACGAAGTTGGACAGCTGGTGCCCCCGGCACATGGGCAGTAACATCAGACCAAGGTTCCACAGGAGTAAAACATACGATAAGCGGCGCTGCAATATGCTCTGCCTTAGAAACATACGCTACTTCGATTGACACGGCAACAGCAGAGAATAATAGGTATTGTCATTGTTTGATGACAAGTCCAAACCTTGGCGGTTCTTGGGTGTTCCTGAGCGCCTTTGCGTCGGCGTCCGATTGCGCGCTCGACTGTGCGCTCGGTTGCGCGGCGGGCTGCGTCCTGCGCGGCGCGAGCGGCTCGTGCTCCCGCGCCGCAGTGCTCTCTCTTCCATAACAATTTTTGTCATTCCCGCGCAGGCGGGAATAGGGTCTATTTTATTGAAACATGGAAACTGACAAGAGAGTTCAGAGTTATGAGTTACGAGTTCAGAATGGCAGTGCTTAATTGATTGATAATTGATAATTTTTTTAACTCATAACTCTGAACTCATAACTG
The DNA here is from genome assembly GCA_031278055.1 of Rickettsiales bacterium. Taxonomy (GTDB): domain Bacteria; phylum Pseudomonadota; class Alphaproteobacteria; order Rs-D84; family Rs-D84; genus JAISGC01. The sequence continues at coordinate 676 of JAITLD010000067.1, forward strand.
TTAAAGGCCCTGGCGTTTTTTGCAAAAACATATTTTTTGTTTTGTTTGAAATTCATTGTATAATCCGGTCATGGAATTTGTCGCAATTGGCGCCTTTGTCGTCGGGTTTATGTTGGGGTGGCTGTTAAAGCCGCGTTCGGACGCGGCCGCATTGAAAGAAAATCTTGATAAATATCAGAAAGAAAATATCCGCCTGGTTGCGGAAAACGCGCGCCTGTCCGCGTTAAACGGCGAACTGCCGAAATATATCGAATTGTTGTCCGGCCGCGTTTTGGAAGATAATGGCGAGCGGCAGGCGAAAAAATTGGACGATTTCATGCGCCCGTTCAAAGAGCAGATGGAGAAAATAGAAAAGTCGGCGACCGAAAACAAAGCGTCGTTCGAACAGCAGATAAAGAATTTGATGACGACGAGCGGCAGCCTGCAAAAAGAAGCGTCAGACTTGACCAGGGCGCTACGCGGCGACAAAAAAATCCTGGGCAATTTCGGAGAATTGCAATTAAAAAGGATTCTCGAAATCGCAGGACTCGTCGAAGGGCGCGACTATGCCTGTCAGGAATGCGTTGCGGACGACGGGGGCAGGTTTTTCACGGATTTTGTAATCATTCTGCCGGATGACAGGCGCATTGTCGTTGATTCGAAATTCACATTGAACAGTTATGCGGATTTTGTGAACGAAACCGACGAGGCAAAGAAAAAAGATTTTTTGCGACAGTTTCTGGATGCGACAAAGAAACACATAGATTCCTTGTCTTCGAAAGAATATCAAAATAAAGTCGCGTCGAGTGTCGGCGGAAACAAACTTGATTTCGTCGTGATGTTCATGCCGCTCGAGCATGCGTATATGGATTTGCTGCAATTCGAGCCGAAATTATATGACTATGCTTTTTCGCGGCATGTAATGCTCGCGACGCCGTCGCTGTTGCTGCCGTTGGTCAGAACAATCAATAATTTGTGGAAAATAGAAAAGCAAAACAAGAATGTCGAGAAAGTCATTGCGTCATTGCAGGGCCTGTATGATAAATATGCCGGTTTCCTAGGTAATTTCGTTGATGTAAAAACACGGTTGGACAGCGCGATGAAATCTTATGATAACGCCGAAAAGCAATTGTCGGGGCGCGGCGGCCTGTCGTCCCGATTCAACCGCATGGCGGAATTGGGCGGAATTCAGACAACGAAAGAATTGGCGATACAAGGCGATGATGATGAATAAGTTGAAATTGCATTTTGTTGGCGATCAAATTTTGCGCGAGAAAGCCGCACCAGTCGCGAAAGTCGATGATAAAATTCGCGAGATTTTATCGGAAATGGAAAAAATCATGCGCGCCGAGTCGGGCGCGGGGCTGGCCGCGCCGCAGGTCGGAATCTTGAAACGCATGCTGATTTTTTTGGAAATCGAAAAGCATGGCGAAAAAATCACCGTTTACAAATGCGTGAATCCGAAAATAATCTCATGCTCCGAGAAACGCGTCGCGATTGACGAAGGCTGCCTGTCTGTTCAGGGGCCCGACGGTCCTATTTTCGCCGGCGTCGACCGGCCCGAATCAGTTGTCGCGGAATGGATTGATGAAAACGGCGCAATGCAAAAAAAAGAATTTTCGGGATACGCGGCGCGCGCGATTCAACATGAAATCGACCATTTGGACGGAATTTTATTTATCGATTATCTTTCAAGCGCCAAGCGGGAAATGGTGATGAGGAAAGTTAAAAAGAGACATGGGAATTAACAATTATTGAAACATGTCCCATGTTTCATGATTGGAGTATTTTTTATGAAAGTAATTTTGATGGGGACCCCCGATTTTGTGGTTCCGATTTTTGAAGCGGTTGCGAATGAACATGATGTTATCTCCGTATTCACGCGCGCGCCAAAGCCTGCGGGCCGCCGGCGTGTTCTGGCAAAGACGCCGGCGCATGTTTGGGCGGAATCAAAAAATTTTCCGGTTTATACGGATATAAAAAAAATCATCGGACTGCCGCGGCCGGATTATATTATCGTTGCGGCCTATGGCGTGATTTTGAAGCAATATGTCATGGATTTGGCGCCGTGTCTGAATATTCATCCCTCTTTGCTGCCGAAATACCGCGGCGCGGCCCCGATTATTTCAGCGGTTATGAACGGTGATTGTGAAAGCGGCGTGTGTCTGATGAAAATGGCGGCAGAGGTTGACGCGGGCGATATTTTGATGTGCGAAAAGTTTTCAATCGGCGAAAACGAAACGACTGCGGACATTGAAAAGAAAGCGGCCGCAATCGCGGCGCGCTTGATTTTGGATTATTTGGAATCGCCCGAAAAATATCCGCGCCGCCCGCAGGTCGGGATTCCCACATTTACGAAAAAAATCATGGCGGCCGACGCGATTATCGATTGGAAAAAAACGCCGACAGAGATACATAATAAAATTCGCGCGGTCGGCGGCAGGACGAAAATCAACGGGACCGACGTGAAAATCCTTGAAACTAAAATTGAAGATGGAAAATTGAAAATCGTGCGTCTGCAACCGGCGGGAAAAAATCCGATGATGTGGGCGGACTTTGAGAACGGTCGGCGAGGAATTATAAAAATAGGGGAATAAAATGACAATGGGGATAAAAAGACAATTTGTTTGTTTTGGCGGAAAAAATGCGCTGCAAAATAATTCTTGAATACGACGGAACCGAGTTGATCGGCTTTCAGAAAAACAAGGACGGCGATTCGGTAGAGTCGCTGGTCGAGGAAGCCGTATTCAAATTTTCGGGTGCGCGGTCCGAGGTCGTCGCGTGCGGGCGGACCGACGCGGGCGTTCACGCGGTCGCAATGCCGGCGCATTTTGATATAAGGGACATGAAGCGCGAGGCAATCGGCAAGATAAAAAACGCGCTCAATTTTTATCTGATGAATTCGCCGGTTTCGGTCGCGTCGTGCGAGCGGGTCGCGGATGATTGGCACGCGCGTTTTTCATGCGTTCGGCGCAGTTATAGATATCTAGTCGCGAATCAGGATTTTCCGCCGGTTATCGACAAGAATTTCACATGGTGGGTCCCGCAAAAACTGGACATCGACGCAATGCGGGCGGCTGCGGGGAAATTAATCGGCAATCACGACTTTTCGTCATTTCGCGCCGCGGAATGCCAGGCGGGGTCGCCGGTTAAAACCCTGGATAGGATCGAATTGTCAATCGATGGTCGTCGATTGGCGATTGATTTTTCCGCCAAGTCGTTCCTTCATCATCAAATCAGAAACATGGTCGGAACACTGGTTGAAATCGGGCGCGGCAAACCCGTCGACATTGGCGCGGTTCTGGACGCGCGCGACCGGCGCGCCGCGGGGCCGACCGCGCCGGCGCGCGGGCTTTTTTTCATTAATGGAGAATACGAATGATTTATCTGATTTATTTTTCTCTTTTTGTCGAGGCCGTCGTCATAGTCGTTTGTTTTTCGGCGGGCCTTGATTTTTTCATATCCGCTCTGCGGCGCAATGCGCCGGAAATACCCAGCTCCGCGAAATTGCGCGCCGCCATTGTGCGCGAAATCGCCGAAAATTATCCAGATGCCAAAACGGTGCTTGATATAGGGGCGTGCTATGGCGGCATGGCGCGCGCGGTTGCCGTGAAGTTTCCGGACAAAAAAGTTTTCGGGATTGAAATAATGCCGGCGCCGTATCTGGTATCCAGAATTCTAAAATTCTTTCGCGGACCGAAAAACATGGGGCTTATTTTCGGCGACGGGATGAAGTTCGTGGAAAAGTCGGACGGATTCGACATCGGAATCACCTGGCTTCTGTCCCCGATGATGGGGCGCGTCGAGAAAATTTCCGGAAAATTCGGCGTCATGCTGGTTTTGGATTTCAAATTGCCGAACAAAACTCCGACGCGCGTCATCAAATTGCATGCGACCGGCGCGCGCGCCAGCGCGCCTTTTCATATCCTGTATGTTTATGAAAATCCGCGAATTAAAAGCGCTTGAAATTTAAAAATTTCCCTGCTATAATCCCCGAGAGATAGAGGCGTTACATATGAAACAAGGCATTCATCCGGATTATCACAAGATAACGGTAACTCGTTCGGATGGCACGAAATTGGAAATGTTCTCCACGTCCAATAAAGATTTGACATTGGCTGTGGACAATTTGAATCATCCGGCCTGGACCGGCCAGCGTATCGCGCGGGACCGCGGCCAGCGCGCCGAGGAATTCAAGAAAAAATTTTCCGGCTTTAAATTTTAATGGATATCTCTGAAAAACTTATTCACGGTTCCATTGAATTGAATCAAATGTTCGCGGCGTTGCGCCGAACGGCTGACGGATTGCGCCATGATTTTGGCGAGGTTGAGAATCTGCAACAATCCCTTGTCGGCGCGCGCGGATTCGTCAAGAAGGCGGCCGAAAGAATAGAAGACATGATTTTATCCGACCTGGTGCTGGTGCGCCCGCACGCGGGCCTGTTGACGCCATACATGTCGCGCGACGGAGACGGGCGCGACGAATTCGTTTTGGCATTATCCGGCGCCGAGAATTTTGTTCGCGGGATTTATCGCTTTGCGATTTCGCTTGCGCTCAGAACATTGGGCGAAACAAAGATAGGTTTGGTTTATTCTCCGATAGACGACAGACTGTATTACGCCGAGGCGGGCAAGGGCGCCTATTTGTTCGCCCCGTATCATTCGCAGCGTCTGCGCGTTTCGCAAAATGAAACCGATATTTTCGGGCGCGACACCGGATGTCCCGCGCTCGATATGGCGTTTATTGCGGCTGGAAAATTCGACATAATAAAATTACCGCCCTTGGATTATGCCGAGGTTTGCGCCGGCGAATTGCTGGTGAACGAGGCGGGCGGAAAAGTTTGGCAAGAAAGCGGCAATTTAATTGCCAGTAATGGAAAAATTGACGGGGCGTAGTTCAGTCCGGTAGAATGCTTGCATGGGGTGCAAGTGGTCGCACGTTCAAATCGTGTCGCCCCGACCACACAGGACGCGTGTTTTACACGAGGCATGCCTTTCGTTTCGATGATGGGCGCGTCGGGATGTATGGGTTCAGAAATTAGAATCTTACATCGATTAACCGTTCCTCTCGCAAGAGGGGGATTAAAACAAAGGAGAACAGAATCGCAAACTTTAACGATAGCAGAAAGCGCGACATGGGGCCGCGCGTGAACGAGCGGATTTCCGCCAAGTCCGTGCAACTGATAGGCGGCGACGGAAAGAATGTGGGAATAATGCCGACGGCGCAGGCGCTTTCGATGGCAATAAATGCCGGAATGGATTTAGTCGAGATAAATGGCGCGGGCATACCGCCGGTTGTAAAAATCATGGATTACGGAAAATACAAATACGAGATGAAAAAACGTATCTCCGAATCCAAAAAAAATCAAAAAAGTAGCGTGCTGAAAGAAATTTGGATAGCTCCGTTCATTGATGAGAATGACCTGAATATCAAATTGAAAAAGGTGGATGAATTTCTTGGTGGCGGAAACAAAGTCAAGATTTCCGCGATGATACCGGGAAACAAGCGGGTTTTGAAAAACAGGGACGCGGTTAACGCGATGTTCGACAGAGTTTTGGCAATTCTGAACGACAAGGCGAATTTGGAAAGCAGGTCCCGTCCGGATGAATTCAGAAAATCAATCATAATTTCTCCGAAATAAAAAATAATTCCGCGTGAAAAACAAAACCCGCAGACTTCCTTGGTTTAACGGTTTTTATTCTTTTTATTTTGTTTTCTATGTCCAAAATATGTAGCGTGCCGTCCCGTCCCTCCAACCACAAAAAAACCGTCTTTTTCCCAATATGTCTGCGGTTTATTCCCCGCCTTTTATGGCATTTTCTATCACTTCCAACAGCCTAACCATAGCCAAAGTATCTTGGCCGCAATACGCTCGCAAATTGGTCATCATAGCGGCAGTTTGTTCCGGCGTTTGCTTCCCCGTCATAAAATCCAAAAATTGCTGACTGGCTTCCGTGCCGTTATGTATGCCAAGATTGGCATAGGACATTTCGGGAACAAATGCTGGTAAGGTTTCCTTGATAGA
>JAITLD010000074.1 GCA_031278055.1 Rickettsiales bacterium
CAAGATTTCTTAGGTCTCGGTTTCCTTTCGGATACGGGATTATTATTTCAATTATCGTTTGATAACGCAAGTGTTTTTTTTAATTCAGAGTTATGAGTTTTTTTGTCATTCCCGCGCAGGCGGGAATAGCAGTGCCTAATTAAACTAATAATTAATAATTCAAGAACTTATAACTCTTGTATACCCGACCATGGCCGGAATAACGATGTTTTCACACCGCGTACGATGGGGTTTGAAAAAACCAAACTCCTCTGGATTCAACCCAGTTTTTAGTAAATATAAAAATAAAATTCAAGATTTTTCTGTTTCTGCAATTTTTATCTCTCTTCCGTCATTTTTCACACTCATACAAATATGAATCGTATTTTTTGGCAGAAAACTTTCGGCGATTTCTGGCCATTCAACTAAAACAATGTCGCGCGCCAATGAATCAAAAAATCCGATTTCCTCCAATTCCCCCGCATTTTTAATTCGATACAAATCAAAATGCGAAATTCCATCGTATTCCTGAACCAATGTGAATGTAGGACTTGGAACAATCGTATCGGCGCCGCGTAGCCTCCGAATAACCGTTCGCGCGAATTCAGTTTTTCCGACTCCAAGCCCGCCGTGTAGCGCGACGCATTGCGGCGCCCGCAAAGTTTCCGCGAATTTTGCCGCATATTCCCGCAAAGATTCGACATCTTTCATAAACATATAATAATTTTATTAAGGAAACCGTTAAATTGCAACAAACGGGACTGTCCTAGTCATACAAATGATAGTCGCTTGCTTTCTCGACATCCGCCTTGGTAATTATGCTTCCGCGGTCGGGACATTTGTAAACATTCGCGGTCAGAATATAAGACCTTTCCTCGCCGAAAAATTTCCATTCTTTCGGATTCGTCCGGATTGAAACCAGCCAATACGCGTTTCCGCGCCGCGCCTGGTCGACAATTCGGTTTTCTAAATAAGTTATCGCGTCCTCTTTGCTGTAAACCAAGGTGTCAACTTCCAGACGATACAGAAATTGACAGCCTATCGGCTCGTCCTTCAATTGCGTTATGTTCGCGGCCTCCGGATTCCGCTTGACCAAACCCGTGCACGCGCAGAGTCTCAAAAACGGCAATATTTTCTTCATAACCGGATTATATCATAATTTGACGGGTCGCTGAACAATTTTCTCAAAACCAAATTATTCAGCGCATGACTGCCCTTAAATGATTCCAATTTTCCGATAATGCTGTATCCGGACGTGTAAAGGTCGCCCGTCGCGTCAATGATTTTATGCCTGACGAATTCATCTGGATAATAAAGCTTGTTAAGCGCGCCAGTTCCCGACTCGTCAATTGCAATAACATTGCTTTCATTTGCGCCGCGCCCCATTCCGTGCCGCTTCAACCATTCCCATTCGGATATTTTCCCAAAAGTTCGCGATTTCGCGATTTTTTTAACAAAATCTTTTGCGGATTTTTGAAAATCATTATAGTCGAATTTGAATGACGCCGATTGATCGCCAATCACTTCTTCCCCATAAATCAATCTGGCATTTACCTCTAAAACATTTCTTTTAACAGGCGAAAGTTTTACATATCCGTCCCATCGCCGACGTTTTATAAAATTCATAATACGGACAAATAAAGGCGGCTTTATCTCGGCCCGCTCTGCGACAATCTCTTTTTTGACGCGCAAGAAAATCCTCTTATCCTTTATTTTCAAGGATGAGAGGATTTTTATAAATTTGTCCGCGCTACCGTCCAAGACGGGCGTCTCGGTATTATTAATCACGATTTCCATATTGCGGATTCCGCAAACGAACAAGGCCGCCATAAAATGCTCTATGGTCTGAACATGATTGGGCGCCTCGCCGATTGTCGTGTTTTGCAGTCGCGAACTTGCGACATTATACCGCGCAGGAATCCTGATTCCGTTTCGCACAAATACAATTCCGCCTGTCTTAGTGAGACGAACCGACATTTCAGACGGCAGGCCGGAATGAATTCCGACGCCCGATATTTTGATTTTTTTACTTTTCATCTTTCGTTCCCAGTTTCCTTTCCAGCCACAAATAGAAGTTTGGCTGCAAGGTTATTTTCAACGGGACATATTTCACTTTGGCCCGAATATTATGCGGCAACTTCACCCAATCTTTTTCCGTGCAAACAAGCCGCGCGTCGTATTGCCGCGCCAAACGAAATAATTTTATAATGTCGTCTTTGATGTAGGAATGATGGTCCGAAAATGGAATTCTTTCAACAATTCTGATACTGGCGACATTTCGCAGCGCATCAAAGAATTTTCCCGGATATCCGATTCCCGCAAAGGCGACGTATTTTCCAAACATGCCCGACGTGTCCAATTCTTTTTTTATAAAAAACACCGGCTTTTTTCGTCTTTTCGCCATTCTTAAAATTCGCACGCAACCGGCGCCGAAATCCGATTGGCTGACAAGAACGGCGTCGCACCGCCTGATTCCGGACGCCAATGTTTCGCGAAGCGGTCCCGCGGGCAACAACAGTCCGTTTCCGGCCCCGACACTTTCATCAAAAACGATAATCGAAATATCTTTTTTTATTCCAGGATTTTGAAAGCCGTCATCCAAAATTATCGCCGAGGCTTTATAATCGCCATAATTTATAACATCTATGTTTTCGCGACGGTCCCCGACGTAAACCTTTATTCCGGATTCCGCAAGCATTTTCGCCTCGTCCCCCACATCGCGCGCCGCGTCGGTTCCGCGGACCGGCGCGCCCGATTTCGCGCCCTTGCCGCGATAGCCGCGCATGACGACCAGCGAATTTAGATATTTTGCAATCTCGCGGACAACCGGTGTTTTTCCAACCCCTCCGGCCAGGATTCCGCCGACGCAAATTACCGGCGTTTTTGAGCTTTTTCTACAAAAAAGCCGGTAAATAAAAACTATTTTTGAGATGATAAAATACACGACCGACAAGGGCGTTAAAAGCAACGCTATCGGATTAAATCTGTGAAACCAAAACGGTGTTTTCATTTTTTTTCGGTTTATTTTTTTTCAGGCCCGATAAACTCCATGCCGACTTCTTTATCCATCTGTTGAAGCTGGGCCACCATAAAACTTTCTAATTTTTTATGCAAATTCCGCATTTCGTCGGGATTGTTTTTATTATAATAAATCGGCGCACCAACAGAACAAATCACCTTCCCAAACATTTTCGCTATCAGATACCTGTCCCACCTGCGCTGCAACCACGGCTTTGTAGTAGTGAAACAAACCGGAATAATCGGCGCGCCGGACATTTTGGCAAAATAAAGGCACCCGTCGTTCAGGCACATGCGCGGACCGGTCGGCCCATCCGGAGACAGACATAAAATCTTATTTTTTTTAAGGACTTTCAATCCCTGGCGCAGAACGCCGACCGCGCCGTTCGACGTGCTGCCGAAAATAGGCCTCAATCCGAACATGCGTTGCAATTTCGCCATCATTCTGCCGTCCCTATGTTTGGACGACACCGCGTATCCGGACAAACCGAACCGTCGGACAATCGGGGACAACATCATGCTGCGTCCGTGCCAAAACACGAAAATCGCCGGTTGGTTTTTGAAATTTCGGAAAATATAATCGCCCCTGATTTCTTTTCTGTTTGTATAGTAAACCAGCCGGATTCCCAGATAAATAAAAATGGCCATAATCCATTGAATTAAGCAGACCGATTTCAACTTGTTTAAAAATTTTTTTCTTAAACCGTCCATACTTGAAATGATAGCAATAAAAGATTTTTATTTCAAGGGAAGCGCAAAGCGGGCGCTTTGCCGAATTTTGGTTGCGGGGAATGGATTTGAACCACTGACCTTCATAAGTTTTTTTTATTTAACTTTATCTTCTTAAAAATAACGGTTATAATTGTTTTAATCCCTCAGGGTTGCAATCTAAATTATTTTCCGAAAGGATAAAAATAAGGAAACAACTGTGAAACAATTGACCAAACTTGCGCCTAGAACCGGCAATTTATATTTATTCAAGGATGAATATGGAAAAATCCAAATAAACGGACTGATTTACAAAGAATCTTTGTGGCTTGCGCAAGCAGCGATTGCAGAATTGTTTAATGTCGGCGTCCCTGCCATCAGCAAACATATAAAAAATATTTATTGCGACAGAGAATTGGCAGAAAACGCGACTCTTTCCAAAATGGAAACTGTCGTAAACAGAGGATTTCGCGGCAATGTTCCGTCGA
>JAITLD010000083.1 GCA_031278055.1 Rickettsiales bacterium
AAGTGCGCTCGTTCCTGACAGTGCTCGGAATAATCATCGGCGTCATGGCTGTCGTCATCATGGTCGCGGTCGGCGAAACGGTGCAAAAGCAAATCGACGACCAGTTCTCGTCCCTCGGGACGAACACCATCATGGTTCGCGCGGGCGCGGCGCAGACCGGCGGCGTTCGGACGATGGCGGGACGCAACACTTTGACAATCGATGACGCGCTCGCCATACAGCGCCTGCCGGACGTCATGGCGGCGACACCGGTTCAAAATAGCAGCGCGCAGATTGTCTATGGAAACAGAAACTGGGGCTCGCAAATGGTCGGCGGCTATCCGCAGTATGCGACCGTCCAAAACATAGAAATCGAAAAAGGGAATTTTTTCGCGGAATCTGATATTCGAAATGCGGCGACTGTCGCGGTAATCGGGCCGGAAACGGCGACGCAATTGGGAATGCCTGACGACCCCGTCGGGCAGATTATCCGCGTGTCAAATACGCCGTTCGTGATAATAGGCGTCACCAAGGCGCGCGGCGATTCAGTGATGGGCAGCCAAGACGACATGATTATAATTCCAATCACGACATTAAAGAAACGGATTCAGGGAGGACGGTTTCCAAATTCCGTCCAGTTGATTTCTTTGAAAGTTTATTCCGATGTTGAAAACAGTTTGGTGACCGAGCAAATATCCGCCCTGCTCCGCCAGCGGCACAAGCTGAAAGACGACGCGGAAGATGATTTTCAAATCATGGACATGAAGCAGATGATGGAAACGATGAACACTATCGCGGGATTCATGAAAATGCTTTTGATTGCAATCGCCAGCGTGTCGCTTTTGGTCGGCTCTATCGGAATCATGAACATGATGTTGGTCAGCGTCGCGGAGCGCACGCGCGAAATCGGAATACGCAAGGCAATCGGGGCGAAAGAGCGGCATATCGTCACGCAATTTTTATCGGAATCGATTTTGATTTCGTTCATCGGGTCCATGATCGGCCTCGCGGTCGGCGTCGCGATGGCGCAAATCGTCGGCAGGTTCATTCTGGAATACGAAGTTCCGCTGTCGATTTGGGCGCCCGTCATGTCCGTCTGCGTCGCGGTTGTCGTCGGAATCGCCAGCGGCGTCATGCCCGCGTTGAAAGCCGCGCGCCTAAATCCCATCGACGCGTTGCGGCACGAGTAATCGCGTGGTTTCTTTAATGACTATTTTGTCCCGAGCAGCCAATCCAAAACATTTGCGACCTGTATCCCGTTCTCGTTGGAACTTGTCCAATCGCGCGTCAATATAAATTTCGGATGATTGTCTTTGATCGCCTTTAATGGCGCAAATTCGCGTTTCAATGTATCTTTTTCCACCAATGTTTGCGATACTTGATAATATTCTTTTATTCCGCCAGGTTTTTGTGCCACAAAATCAACTTCCTTGTCTTTTACGCGACCAACTTTTATCTTGTATCCGCGGCGCAATAATTCAAGATACACTATGTTTTCCAATATATGCCCGCCGTCCGCCGTCCAATCCCCGCCAAGCAGATGATAGCGCAATCCCACATCCACGGCATAATACTTCGCATTCGACGTCAGATATTCACGACCTTTCCTATTTTCTCCGACTGCGCTGTAAAACAAATAAGAGTTCAGCAAGGCCGATACATAATTGCCCAATATCGCAGCATAGACTTTTTTATCATTCGGTAACAACTTCATGTCGTTATTTAATTTGCCGACTATGCCATTTGTGGATGTTTCCCGACCTATATTTGCAAACATAAAAGTTATGACGCGTTCCAGCAGCGCCGCATCCTTCACGCCGTCTTGTTTCATTATATCTTTTACTATGATGCTGTTATATACGGCGTCCAAGTAGTCCTGCACGCCTTGTTTGTTATAGATTCCATCCTGCACGTATTCCAATGTTTCTGGAAAACTGCTTTGCTCTACATAATTGCGAAACATCTCGTCTTTTGACAGGTGGGCGTCATTAAATGCCCCAACATATTCCTTAAACGATAGCGGTAGCATTTTTATATCTATATACCGTCCGCCCCAACGGGTTTCTTTTTCATCCGAATCCGATTTTCTGGTGGATTTTCCCGATAGTATTTTTGAGTTTGATCCCGTTATATACAGGTCGATATTTTTTTGCATGCGCAATCCGTTTGCGACATCTTCATAATCACTCGCCAATTGTAATTCGTCAACGAACACATAATAATTATTTTTTCCGGCTGTTAGTTCCTTGACTTTGGCATACAATCGATCGCCAGCGCGCAACTCTTTGTTTTCCAGCAATTCCAAGCTTATATTTACTATTTGATCATTATTCACACCATTTGCGCGCAAATAATTTTGAAAAAGTTCCAATAGCGTAGATTTTCCACATCGACGAACCCCGGTTATAACCTTTATAAGGTTGGATTTGTCCCTGTGCCGTTTAAGCGCATCCATATATTCCGGACGATTTACAAGCATTTTCTAACCTCGTTTTTCCAATTATAATGAAAGAATAAACAAAAATCAAGCAATTCTTATGAAAATCATAAACTTTGACATAATTTTAGACAATGTCTAGGATTTTCATAAACTTTTTAATATTTTTTGATAATCTTGCAAATCCCTTTGCAAAAAATAATCCGGATTCAGATCGGAATTTTTTTGATACCGCTTTTGAATGCCACTATAAAGTGAGCGGCGCGAACCTCGATAATCACGCCCGGGCCGAATTTGCTGTTGTGTATTAATTTCCCGACCAAGCTTTCATTTTTCACCTCGCGCCGCATGCGGCGCTCGTTCGAACGAATCGGCGCGCGATTTGGCATATCCAGAAATTTCTCGCCCATTTCGGCGATGAAACGGCTGGGCGGATTATGCTGGAATTGCCCGTATTGCACGCGCGTTCCGGTATAAAAAATAAAACAGTTCAGTTTCGCGCGCGTGATGGCGACATAGGCCAGGCGCCGCTCTTCTTCAAGCCCGTTTTCGGAAATCGATAAATCATTCGGGAAAATCCCATCTTCCCATGCCGGAAGAAAAACAGTTTCAAACTCCAAACCCTTGGCGGCGTGAATCGTCATAATAGAAACCGAATCATCGTCAAAATCCCTTTCGTCGTCCGCCGTCATCAACGATACATGTTCCAGAAAATCCGACAAGTCGTCAAACTTCGCAATGACCCCACGCAACAATTCGCGAATGTTCTTTTGCCTTTCCTCTTTGTCGGGGTCAACCGATTCCGCCCACATCTTCGTATATCCGGCCCTGTCCAACAAAGTTTCGGCCGCGTCCACCGGAATCATTTCATGCCAATTGAAATCGAACGCGCGCAGGAATTCATTTGCCGAATCCCGCTGCTTCGCTTTCAGCGGAAATGTCCGCAACATCTCGAACATCGACATGTTGTCTTTCCTGGCGGATGATTTCAGCGCGTCGATTGTCGAACTGCCTATTCCGCGCCGCGGGCGGGATATTATCCGCATGAACGACATGTCGTCAAACCCGAAAACAAGCAGGCGGATATACGCAATAACATCCCTGATTTCCGACCGGTCATAGAATTTCATCGCGCCGACCAAACGATACGGAATCTTGTTTTTAGCAAATTCCTCTTCAAGCAGACGCGACAGCGCGCCGTTTCGAATCAAAACCGCGAATTTGTCATAATCCCCGCCTATTTCCCCTATCATCTCGGCGATTCGAGCCGCCTCGTCGTAATCGGACGGACATGGAATCACGCGAACTTTCTTTCCATCGCCAAGCTTGGTTCGCAAATCCTTTCCCAGGCGGCCGACATTATTCCTTATCAAAGAATTCGCCGCGCTCAAAATGTTTCCGGTTGAACGATAATTCTGCTCCAAACGGATTATTTTCGCGCCCGCATATTCGCGGGCGAAATGAAGAATGTTTTTGATTTCCGCGCCGCGCCACGAATAAATCGACTGGTCGTCGTCGCCGACGCAACAGATATTTTTCTTTTCGCAACCGTCGGTCAGCAACCTCAACAACATATTCTGCATGACGTTCGTATCCTGATATTCGTCCACCAGAATATATTTGAACTGCGACTGATATTTTTTCAGCACATCCGGAACATCGCGAAACATTTTTATAGTCCGGTTTATGATGTCGCCGAAATCCAGTCCGTTCAATCGTTCCAATTCGCTTTCATATAAATAATATATTTTATTGAAGTCATCGGACATTTTTTTGTCGGATAAAAAAGTGTCCTTGTAAAAAGAAATCTTTCCGACCCATTCCGCCGGATTGTATCTTTTAACGTCCATCCCAAGATTCGCGATTACAGATTTCAGAACCTGCTTTTGCTCGTCCTCGCCGAAAATCAGAAAATCGGGGCGCAATCCGGCCGCAGCATAATTCCGGCGCAGAATTTTCAGGCAAATCGAATGGAAAGTCCCGCACCATTCGCAGGTCTGCCCCAATTCGGCAATGCGGGATTTCATTTCGTTCGCGGCCTTGTTCGTAAAGGTCAGCGCCAGAACCTCCCATGAACGCGCGAGCCCCTGGGACAAAATATAGGCAATGCGCGTCGTTAATACGCGCGTCTTGCCGGTCCCGGCGCCGGATAAAACCAAGACCGGCCCCTCGGTTGTTTTGACTGCCACCCTCTGCTCTGCATTTAATGTTGATAAAAAGTCGCGCATTTGCTATATAATAGCATAAAATGCGACAAGGGGGAATATGAAACATGAGACATGAAAATTAAGAGTTCAGAGTTATGAGTTATGAGTTAATAGTTAAAATTAACTGTGGAGTTTTTTTATGGCACGAATAATTTGTTTTGATATAGAAACGACGGCTCTCGATTACGCGAAGGGTGAGAAAATCATCGAAATCGGCGCAATAGAAATCGTCGACGGGCAAATCACGGGACGGCATTTCCACGAATATGTCAATCCCGAAGGGCGTCCGATTCCAATCGAATCCTATAACGTGCATAAACTGTCCAACGCATTTCTGATGGACAAACCGCCGTTCGTCGAAGTCGCGAAAAGATTTTTAGATTTTGTCGAAGGCGGCGTTATTGTCGCGCACAATGGAAAAGGATTTGATTTTCCATTCATCAATTATCAACTGGAACAGGTCGGCCTGCCGAAGATTTCATCCGACAGGCAGGAAGACACAATGCTGATGGCGCAAAGGAAAATCGCGGAATTAAAATCCTATTCTCTGGATTCCGTGGCAAAATATTTCAACATCCCCCTCGAAACGCGCGCAGAATCGCACGGGGCATTGATTGACACGGAAATTCTTGCAAAGGTTTATTTGGAACTGGCGCAGACGGCCGACGGAAAAACAGTTCGGGAAATCATGGCGGAGCAACATGAAAAATTTTTGCGCGCGCCGAAATCGGATGGAAATTTTCCCATACGGCGCTTCGGGCCGAGCGCCGCCGAACTGGCGATCCGCGACGAATGGATTGAAAAAAATCTGACAAAAGCATAACGCGAATTTGCGGCGGTCGTATTAAAAATTTATCAAAACCGCCAAGCCCGCCAAATTATACGACCTGTTTCTCGGCGTCAGGTTGCCATTGGAAAAATGCCTGGTAAAAAATTCGGCGGACCATCTTTCTGAAATTCTGTATCCGGTAAAAAATCTCAACCCAAACACGAATCTGGAATCTTGCCGGATATCAATCTTGGATTTTTCAAAAATGCCGAGCCCCGCGCCAAAATAGAATTTTTCCGAATGAAAAGGGATTAAATCCATAGATAGGCCTACTATCGTCTGGGTATAAGAGCGCCAATCCTCGCCATCGCTTTCGCCGAATCCAAACAAGCGGCCCGCATGAAACGAATAGCGCGCGGGCAATCTGAAAACTTTCGTCGGCTGACTGTATTGCAACATGAAATTTAAGAACGGTTTAAGGTTCCATTTGGCGCCTGGAATCAAATTATAAATACTGCTACCGCCGGTACCAATTCCGGAATAAAATCCGAATTGATTTTCTGATTTTCCGAACATGGGACTGTTCGCAAATATGGCGCCGGGCGCAATACTTAAAATACAAATCAGAAATAATTTTTTCATGACTTAATTTTATGTATCCAGCAAAATTACAATTTGATTATGATTTGCGTCCGCCAGCGGATTTGCTGTCTTTTATAATAGATTCCATAGACACCTTGTTGAGACGGGATATCATCTTCGAACTAACATCTGCCCGCGCTTTGTCGACCTTCATTTTTATCTCGGCCCGTGACATCTTTTTTATTTCATCCTGTTCCAACTTATCTTCATCCCTGACGAACATAGTAATCCTTTTCACATCCATTATACAACCGGATAATTTGAAAATCAAGCAAGGAGAACGAGTTATGAGTTCAGAGTTTTTTGTCAAAAAAAATACTGCTAAGTTTTATTCCATACACTTTTTTTTACAAAACCGCCAAGTTTTTGTCATTCCCGCGCAGGCCCGGAAGAGCTAAGAGTTCAGAGTTACGAGTTCAGAAAGATTAATAATTGATAATTAGTATTTATTTCAAAACTCCGGCGTGTTGTCCAATTGCAACAATTGGTTTTCCAGCGCGTTTCTTTCGGAATCCTTATATCCCGTCCCATCGTTCTCGGGATTCGGAACCTCGCCCGTCGGCTCCCCTCCGACGGGCTGGGCCGAGGCCGCCTTTATCGCTGGGTCAATCAGGTTGTTATATAACTCTTCCGCCTCGATTGCCCCGCTCATATCGCGTTCCAGCAGTTCGTTTCTGCCGGGCACGAACCATTCATGTAGTTTTACGGCCGTCAGTTGCATCATAGGACGTGTTCGCGCCGCTGTCAAATATGTAGGTTTCGCCGCGTCTTTGTAATACCATAACATCGCCCAATACAAAAGCCCCATCATAATCACCGCGCGCATAAGTCCGAAAATTATCCCAAGCGTCCTATCGGTAATTTGCAGAATCGAATCCTGAACCCAATCGCGCAATTTCTGATTGAATAGCCCGAAAACAACAAGCACGCTGAAAAATACAACAAAATAAGACGCGACCAAGGTCCCAATTGTCGGCTCTGGCAAAGCAAACAATTGCTGGAATATACCGTTCAGCCACGGAGACACAAACCTTGACGTGAATGCCGCGACCAACCATGAAAGAGTCGCCACAAATTCATAAACCCCGCCTCGAACAAATGCCCAGATTGTTGACGCAATCGCAACCCCGATATAAAGATAATCAAAAAGCGTGAAATCAGTCATGTGAATAGAGTTCAGAGTTAGGAGTTAAGAGTTAAGAGTTTTTTCGTCATTCCCGCCTAGGCGGGAACAACAGTACTCAATTAGATTAATAATTTTTCTTAACTCATAACTCTGAACTCTTAACTTTTTTATTTGCCCAATTTCTGCTTGATTTGAATACTGATTTCAGGCGCAAAGCCTTGCAGGCATTCGCCTTTGATAACCATCAACGGCACGCCGCGCGATGTCAGACCGCACTTTTTCAGCTGATCATTAAACCTTTCGACATTCTTGCCGCCCTTGGTCACGTCGACTTTCTCGACAGAGACATCCTTCATTTCAGTTTCAAAGAAATTGATAGCGTTGTGGCAATGCGGACATCCCGGCATGAAATACAATGTGACATCCGACGCGTCCGACCCGCAGGCAAACAATGCGACGGCCGAGGCCGCGATTAAAAGTTTTTTCATTTTCTTTCCTTTTGTTGTTGTTATAAATGAATCATATAAAATCGCGCGGCCTTTGGCAAGCACAAAATAAATATCGACCTATTTTCCAATCCGACCGCAATAAATGGCAATTGTCGAAAGAGAAATTTTTCGTCCGCCCAAGAAGAGAAAATTCTATCTTTTGATAAAACAAGTCGCAACCCTCGGGCAATAATTGCGACTTTCCGTGATTTTTATTTGACTTTTGTCAATTAAAATGTCAAAATGTTGAAACTTTAAGACAAAAATGGGGTTTAATATGGCAAATAGCGATGTTTTTGCAGTTTTTGCAACCGGTGGAAAACAATACCGCGTCAAAGTCGGCGATATCATAAAAGTTGAGAAATTAAATGCCGACAAAACAGTTTCTTTCGACCATGTTTTGATGGTCGGCGATAAAATTGGGAATCCGACTGTCGCGGGCGCAACTATTGCGGGCGAAGTTTTGGAACAGACGCGCACTGACAAAGTCATTGTATTCAAGAAAAAACGCAGACATAACTATCGGCGCACGCGCGGTCATCGCCAGCATATAACTGTTGTGAAAATAACGGCAATAAAATAAGAGGTAAATCATGGCACATAAGAAAGGCGGCAGTTCAACCAGCAACGGACGCGATTCGGCGGGCCGTCGTCTCGGCGTGAAAAAATCCGGCGGGCAACAGGTTATTCCCGGAAACATCATAATCCGCCAGCGCGGAACCGCGGTTCATCCCGGTATTAATGTCGGCATGGGCAAGGACCATACGATTTTCGCAAAAATTAAAGGCGTCGTGAAATTCAAACGCGGGGCGCAGAATCGAACCACCGTTTCAGTGGAAGCGAAATAAAAAAATATTTTATTCCCCACCGACATCCAGTATTTGCGCGAAATCGTAATAAATCGTGGCGGGATAACGGAAAAGTTAATGTATAAATCCGCAGAGCGCTGAAACTGAAAACACACGCAGTGTGTGGTGCGTCCGGTAGGATTCGAACCTACGACACCGGGATTAGAAATCCCGTGCTCTATCCAACTGAGCTACGGACGCATTGGAAATCTTACGCATT
>JAITLD010000062.1 GCA_031278055.1 Rickettsiales bacterium
AGTAAGATTATCTTGTGTTTTGTAGAGGAATAAATATAACCGCTGAACCAATGATTTAGCGAAAATAATTGCTAAATTAATTAATTTTTTGTCGAGATGCTAGTCAAGAGCCATAATTATAATTGATAATTTTCTTATCGGGCGGTATGATTTTTGTTGCGATTTTCTCGCTCTAATTTTATAATCGGCAAATAGACAATAGATTCCCGTTTTTGTGGGAATAAAAAAAGGTTTTTATCATGTCATACAATGTTGAAGTAATACGGCACAGTCTGGCGCATATTATGGCGGCCGCGGTGCAGAAATTATGGCCGGATGTCAAATTCGCCGGAGGTCCGGCGATTGAAAACGGATTTTATTATGATTTCGACGGCGAACACAGGTTCGCCGATAATGATTTTCCCGCGATTGAAAAAGAAATGCGGGAATTAATCAAATCAAGCGGCAAATTCGAGCGGCGCGAAGTTTCATTAATCGAAGCGAAAAAAATATTCGCCGCCCAGCCTTACAAAATGGAATGGCTGAATGAGCATGATGAAAAAGGCGAAAAACTTTCCGTCTATAAATTCCGCGACTTTTCGGATTTATGCAAAGGACCGCATGTCGAATCATCAAAGGATTTGCCGCGCGACTCGTTCAAGATTCGAACGGTTGCCGGCGCATACTGGAAAGGGGATTCCAAAAATAAAATGCTTCAACGGATTTATGTCGACGCCTTCGCGTCCAAAGATGAATTGGACGCGTATTTGAAAATGGTCGAAGAGGCCGCATTGCGCGACAATCGGAAACTTGGCAAAGATATGGACCTGTTTCATTTCGAGCCGGACTATGCGCCCGGCATGGTATTCTGGCACGACAAGGGGGCGCGCCTGTATCGCCGGATGATTGAGTTTTTGCGCGCCAGGCAGGAGGTTCGCGGATATTTGGAAATCGCGACGCCGGAAGTTATGGATAGGTCGCTATGGGAAACGTCCGGTCATTGGGCAAAATACGCCTCGCACAATTATGTAGGGAAAACGCAGGATGAAAAAATCTTTTGCGTAAAGCCGATGTCTTGCCCGGGCGGAATGCTGGTCTACAAGCATGGGATAAAATCATACAAAGAACTTCCGCTGTATATGGCGGAATTCGGAAAGGTTCATCGCTACGAGGCGGCCGGCGGATTGTCGGGCCTGATGCGCGTGCGCGGATTCACGCAAGACGACGCGCATATTTTTTGCACCGAGCGGCAGTTGGAATCGGAGGTCGTGAAACTGATCGCGTTTATCAAGGATACTTACGAAAAATTCGGTTTTGACGAGATATCAATGAAACTGGCGACGCGCCCCGATTCAGAATTTCGAATCGGAAATGATGAAGTTTGGGACAGGGCGGAGGGCGCGTTGCGCCATGCGTTGGAATCGAATAAAATCCCGTTTGATGTTGCCGAGGGCGACGCGGCGTTCTATGGCCCGAAGATTGACAATTATCTTCGCGATTCGATGGGGCGCGTATGGCAATGCGGAACGATTCAGCTGGATATGAATCTGCCCGAAAGGTTTGATTTGTCTTATGTTGACGAAAACGGGGAAAGCGTGCGGCCGATTATGCTGCATCGCGCGCTGATTGGCAGCATTGAGCGGTTTATGGGAATCTTGCTGGAATCAACCGGCGGAAATCTGCCGCTGTGGCTGTCGCCCGAGCCGGTTGTCGTCGTGCCTGTGTCTGATAAATTCAATGATTACGCGAATGCCTTGGTTCGCGATTTGCGCGATATTGGCGTTCATGCGCGCGCCGACCTGCGCAGCGAAACCGTGCCGCATAAAGTGCGAGATTTGTCTTTGTCAAAAACGCCGATAATCGCCGTCGTGGGCGAAAAAGAAATCGCCGAAAAGACAGTGGCGTTGCGCCGCCTCGGCGTTGAAAAACAGGAAATCATGAAAAAAGACGACTTCCTGAAATATATGATAGGGCAGATAAAACTGCCGGAATAAAAAGGAAAATAAAAATGAAAAAAAATAACATATCTCATGTCTCATGCCTCATGTTTCTTGGCGCATGTCTATTCCTTGCCGCCTGCTGTCGGTGCGAGGTAGAGCCGGTTGTGGAACAAAATCATAAACTGATAGTCCCGCCGAATTTCGGACAAAAACCGAAAGCATAGGAATTAAATTTTGTGTTTGTGCCGTCTGATTTTTTTTGATATAATTCGGTAAAGATAAGAGGCTTTGTATGAAGATATTAAAATCATTCGCGGTTATTGGCGTTGTGATTCTGGCGGGCATGACTAGTGCCTATGCCGCCGGGCTCGGCGGCGACCCGTGCGTTCTGATCAACGAACTGGGATATGTGTTCCGCACTTTGCGCACTTTGGCATTCGCCGGTGCGGCGTTCATGATTGCCGGTTGGGCCTGGACATACATAAAGGGCAGTTCGGATGGCAAGACGAGCCTTGTTGATGATTTGAAAAACAAAGGGGTCGGCCTTCTCGTCGGTTTTGCATTGCTGTTCGGTTTGGGAGTGATAATACAATTCTTGCCCGGTTTTTTCGAATGCGGCAACCTTAATTGGTAAAGAATTACCTTACGCAAAAAAATGAACCCCGCGGCGCGATTATCATTGCGGGATTTTTTTTATTTGCCTTTTGTTTTTTATATTGTCTATGATACAATTAGAAAAAATAAAGGTGTTAAATTATGAAGATATTAAAATCGTTCGCGGTTGTGGGCGTTGTGATTCTGGCGGGTATGGCTGGTGCCTATGCCGCCGGTCGCGGCGGCGACCCATGCGTTCTAATCAACGAACTGGGATATGTGTTCCGCACTTTGCGCACTTTGGCGTTCGCCGGCGCGGCGTTCATGATTGCCGGTTGGGCCTGGGAATACATAAAGGGCGGAAAGGCGGAGATAGACGATGTGAAGAAAAAGGGGGTCGGCCTTCTCGTTGGTTTTGCATTGCTGTTCGGCTTGGGAGTGATAATACAATTCTTGCCCGGTTTTTTCGAATGCGGCAGCCTCAATTGGTAAAGAAAAGTCCCGCAGCGCGGGATTTTTTATTTGTCTCTTTATTTTGTTTTCCTTACTTTTTGTGATATAATGCGATAAAAGAAAGCAAGGAGAATCCAAAATGGCGGAACTTGACGCTGAGAATGAAGTTTTGGAGTTTGATGATGATTCATTGCCCGAGTTGCCGGATGACAATCCGTTTGAGGATACGGGGACCAAGCGACCGTGGCTGTTGGTCGGAATTGGCGTTGTCGCCATAACTTTGGTGGTGGTGGTCGTTTTGAAATTGACGATGGGGGGCCGCGACAGCGAAACAGGATTGATTGAAATTCCGATTGAATCCGCCGCGCTTGAAGATGTTCCGAGCCCCGATTTTGTAGACCAGGCAAATAAATTGGTCGCAGTTGATAATGAAAAACCCACAGGTATGCCCGAACGTGTTGTCGATAATCGCAAGAGCGTATCATTTGATCCGGATAAACCGACCGTCCGTCGGCCAAAGCCGCGGCCAATCGTCGGCAAGTCATCGAAACCTGCGAGGGATTCTTCGCCGGCAAAAACCGCGCAAATATCGGGCGGCAGATGGATGGTTCAGGTTGGTTCATACCCGACCCGCGCGGCCGCAGAATCGGGACAACGGAAATTACAGGCCGCGCATGACAGTTTATTCGGCGGGCATAATTTCACGATACTCGCGGCTGTTCTGCCAAACGGTCAGACAACATACCGCCTGAGAGTTGTCGGTTTCGAGACTGGCCATGAAGCCAACGGTTTTTGCAGAAACGCGCAGTCGGACGGCGTTCAATGCTATGTAGCAAAGTAGGGGGAAGTTATGCGGTTTGGATTTTGGGAAATATTTTTAATAGTCGCGCTGGTATTCTTGCTGTTCGGGGCGAACAAGTTTCCGGCGATGATGAGAAACCTGGCCGAAGGACTAAAAATTTTCAAGAAAGAGATTAAGGAAAAACCGAAGCCTGCCGTGAAAAAATCCGTCGGTAAAAAAGCGGCGAAAAAAAAATAATCGGCCCGGCGGTTTACGAATTAACGGTGGTTTTCGCGCCTTGTCTGGATGTGGTTTAATTGCGAATTGAATATGTTTGGACAGGAATTGCCCATTTTTCCAAAACAAATAAGAAGCGCGATTGGAAATATTTTCGCCAAGATTCTTGGTTGCGGCCTCTTGGGTTTCGCATTGTGGGCGATTTGGGCGCTTGCGTTCATGCCAGACGATTTGCAAACATGGACAAATTTCTCGACCTATCCGCCCGCAGGAAATTTCGCGAAAATAATTGATTTGTGCGTTTATGCAATCGGCTCGATTCCATTGCTTTTTGTAATCTTGTTTTTATTTCATCCCGCGATATTGTTGATTTTTGGAAAAAGGCGGCCGCATCCCGAGGTCATGGCAATGCAGGTATTCATATCCGCGATGTCGCTTTCATCGTCGATTTCTATTTTGATTCCCGGCACGCTTGCCGGCGGGGTTTTCGGAACGTTTGTCGCGAACGACATTGGTAAAATATTCGGGCCGTGGCCGTCTATTTGTTTCGGCGCGTTATTTATGGCCGTATTTTTTCTGTTGTCCGGCGCCGCGACGCGAATCACATTTGGAAAAATCATACGATTCTTTTACATAACCGGACGGCTTGTCGACGGATTCTTTATAAAATTATTCGGCAGAAAAAATCGCGGTTTTACCAATATCGATTTTAATAAACCCAAAATAAGAAGAAGAACTGTTAAGAAAAAAACCGTTAAGAAAAAAATCCAAAGAAAATCCAAGAAAGACGAAGAATTTGAATACGAGTTGCCTCCGCCCGAATTGCTGGAAAAATCGAGTTTTTCTGGAAATATGGTTATGCGCGAGCATAGGGATATCGCCGCCAGCATGGAAGTGAACTTTGCGAAATACGGCATTCGCGGCGCGGTGCGGGAAATTCACCCCGGGCCGATTGTTACGCGGTATGATTTCGAGCCCGAGGACGGGCAGAAAATAAATAAAATCATGGAAACCGCGACGGACATGCGGCGCGCCATGGCGACGGAGCAAATCAGGATAGCCCTTGTTCCAAGAACGCGATATATCGGCGTCGAGATGGTGAATCCGAATCGGCAGTTCGTTTATTATCAAACTCTGATGTCCAACCCCGAGTTTGTCGAATCGAGAATGAAGCTGCCGCTTGCGCTCGGCGTCGAAATCGGCGGGCGACCTTTTTACGCGGATTTGGCGAAGATGCCCCACGTATTAATCGCCGGCCGCACCGGTTCCGGAAAGTCGGTGTTCATGCAGTCGATTATAACATCGATCGTCTATCGCAATCGGCCGGATGAATGCAAGATTGTTATTGTTGATCCGAAAGGCGTCGATTTCAACAAATGGCGCGATATTCCGCATTTGATCGCGCCGATTGTGAGCGAGGCCGCGGCCGCAGTCAATGTTCTCAAATGGGCGGTGCGCGAGATGGAAGACAGATATAAAGTCCTGCAATCGGTCGAGGTTCAGAATATTTCCGATTATAACGATTTTGTCGACAAGATGAATGCGCGAGGAAAATTATTTAGAAAAAAGGTTCCCGTCGGGACGAACGAGGATGGCGAAATCGAATATGAGATAGAAGAGAGGCAATTGGAAAAAATGCCCTATATCGTGATTATTATGGATGAAATCGCCGACCTGATGCAGCAAATGCGGAAAGAGGTCGAGGCCTGCATACAACGCATAACGCAAAAGGCGCGCGCGGCCGGAATTCATCTGGTTGCGGCGACACAGCGGCCGGATGTGTCGGTTATAACCGGCGTAATTAAATCCAATCTGCCGACCAGAATTTCGTTTCAGGCGCGCTCGTATGTCGATTCTATGACGACGCTTGGCGAGCGCGGGGCGGAAATGTTACTGGCGCAGGGCGACATGCTTTACAGCGAATCCGGCAAGCAGCCGATTCGGATTCACGGCGCTTTCATTCAGGATAAAGAAGTCGACAGGGTGGCGAAATTCCTGCGTGCTGAAGGCTCGCCCGATTATGTGGACGGAATAACGGACGCGGCGGACGATTCCGGCGTTGCGATTCCCGGGTTTCCGTCCGGCGGCGACGAGCTGTATGATCAGGCGGTGGAAATAGTATTGCGCGATAAAAAGCCGACGATTTCTTATGTTCAACGGCGGCTTGGAATCGGGTATAACAAGGCCGCGACATTGATTGAGAAAATGGAGGCCGCCGGCGTTATAGTCAAAACCCCGGGCGGAAAATACGAGGTTGTATAAAAGAACCCGATTCTAACTCGGAAAAAGAGGATGCGGTTGCCGATTGAAATATAGTTTGTTTGTGATTTTTGCGCTGGCCGCGACGCCCGCATTCTCCGATTGTAATGTTCGCGGGGTGAGGTCTGCGGCGCCGGTATTGTGCGGCAACGCCGTTCAGGGCGGGTTTCTTTACGGCGAGACGGATTATTTTGTTCATAGCCGCCAATATGACGCGGTCTATAAGAATAAGATTTTTGTTCTCGGATTGCCTATGGATGCGGACGAGAAATTAACTTTGCAATTTTGCAAAATGCCTTTCAATAACGGATTTGCCAATTGCCAATCATTCGATTACAAAGTAAAACAGCGAAAATATGCGGAGCAAAATATCAGAGTCGACGATAAGTTTATCGATTATCCGCCGGAAATCCAAAAGAGAATCGATTTGGAAAACGGGCGCATGGCATCCGCGATGAAAAATATCGACCCGTCTTTCATCGGGTTTATGAATTGGAAATATCCGTTCGCAAAAAAATATCCGGTATCCGGATCGTATGGCGCGCGGCGCGTGTTTAACGGCGAAAGAAAATCCCCGCACAGAGGGCTTGACATAGCCGCGCCTAGGGGAACGAAAATCCGCGCGGTAGGGGTCGGCAAGGTTGTTTTGACAATTGATTCTTACATGTCCGGCAAGACGGTGATAATCAGCCATGGGTTCGGAATATTTTCGCTATACGCGCATTTGAATAAAATCATCGCCGCGACCGGCGACATTGTAGGCCCTGATTCTATAATCGGAACGGTCGGCTCAACGGGCCGCGCGTCCGGTCCGCATTTGCATTTGGGGCTTTATTTCAATCGGACGCCGATTGACGCGGGATTGTTTTTCTAGTAAAATCGCGCCGATAAAAAAAGAGAATACAGTGAGGATAATTTGTGAAAGGTCCATATCCGGAAAGATATGGGCGACGGATGATGTTGTCGGCGGCGCGGACATTATAGATTCTATTCTGTCAAAACGAAACCTGGCCGATGAAGAGGCGAAAAGAATTTTTCTGAATCCCAGTTTGCGCGAACAGATGCCCGACCCATTTGTCTTGCTCGGAATGGACAAGGCTGTCGAAATTGTCGCGGCTGCGATTCGTTTTAAGAAAAAAATCGCGATTTTCGGCGACTATGACGTTGATGGAATTACCAGCACTGCGATTTTAATCAAATTTTTCCGAATAATCGGCGCCGATGTCGTATGGCATTTGCCGGATCGCGAGATCGAGGGATATGGATTGAATGAATCGGCAATACGCGATTTTGCCGCGTGCGGCGCAAAGTTTTTGCTGACAGTCGATTGCGGAATTACAGCGTTAAGGGAAGTCGCCGTCGCGAAAGAACTCGGCATGTCGGTTGTCGTGACAGACCATCACGAGCCGACGGAAATATTGCCGGACGCCGAAGCGATCGTGAATCCAAAGCAGGCGGCCGACAAATCGGGATTGCAATATCTGGCGGGCGTCGGCGTCGCGTTTATGTTTTTGGTTGCGCTGAATCGCGAATTGGGACATCCCGTTTCCGATTTAATGCAGTTTCTCGATCTGGTCGCGCTTGGAACAATTTGCGATACAATGCCTCTTTTGGGGCTTAATCGCGCGTTCGTATCCGTTGGCCTCAGGGTTTTGGAAAAACGGCGGAATATAGGACTTCGCGTTTTGATGGAAAAGGCGGCGGTTAAAAGGGTCGATGTGTATGCCGCCGGTTTCATTCTGGGGCCGCGTTTGAACGCGGCGGGCCGGATGACGGACGCGAATCTGGCGCTGGATTTGATTTTAACGGACAATTTCATGATTGCGAATGATTTGGCGGAAAAATTGAATACCATGAATGAAAGGCGTCAATCGATTCAAAATGCGATTCTGCTGAATGCCGACGGGGCCGCGCGCGAGCAAAAAGAGTCGGGCGCATTTTGTTTGTTTGTTTCCGGCGCGAACTGGCACGGCGGCGTCATGGGAATAGTCGCGGGACGACTGAAAGATAAATACGGGCTGCCGTGCTGCGTCGCAACCTCGGCGGATGGAGTCGTTAGCGGCAGCGGTCGTAGCATAGAAAGTGTAGATTTGGGCGGGATAATACGTAAAGCTATGGATGAAAAAATCATAACTGGCGGCGGCGGCCATGCGGCAGCTGTGGGATTTGAATTGTCGGCTGAAAATGAAAAGAAATTCGCCGATTTTCTGAATGGGCAGGTTTCGGCCGCCTTAAACGGGGTTCTGCCAACGCCAAAAATCGATATTGATGTTGAAATAGATGCGGGCGGCGCAAATTTAGATTTGGCGACATCATTATCCAGATTGGCGCCGTTTGGAATCGGAAACAACGAGCCGGTTCTTTCTCTTTCCGGCGGAATGTGGGCTTTCGGTCGAACGATGGGCGGCGGCGGGCATTTATTCGGAAATCTGAGGACAAGCGCGGGCCAGCTTCCGGTTGTAGGCTTCAATATGTCGGATAGTCCGGTCGGACGATTTTTGTTGGATGAATCGAATTTTGGCTGTATTATAAAGGTTGTCGGGAAATTAAAAGAGAATGATTTTTCAGGCGGAGTTCAATTGCTGTTGGAAGACGCTTCATTATGAAACATGACGATTTATAATTGACAATTAACAATTATTAAGGCATGAAACATGAGATATGAATTTATAATTAAAAAATCTTGCGAGCAAGGCGAACTCATTGATTAATAATTGATAATTAATAAAATTAGTATGAAACATAGGGCAAGAAATATGGAATATAAAAAAAACGCAGGGCAAAATTCCCACGCCCGTCCTATATCTCGTGTCCCATGTTTCATGTTTCATGTCTTATGTCTCATATTTCTTCTCTCTTCTCCGCTTTTTGCGGGGGTTGATTCCAAACTAGTTGCAAAGGCGGAGATATATCTGAATGGCATAACCGGATTATCGGGCGAATTTTCGCAAGCTGCGGGAGGAAAAAGGGACAAGGGTGTTTTTTCAATGCTTCGGCCCGGGCGTGTTCGGTTGGATTATTCCACATTGCCCGTCCAACTGGTTTCAAATGGAAAGGATTTATATTTTTATGACAAGTCTCTTGATCAGATAACGACAGTTCCATTAACGTCGACGCCGGCCGGAATATTGGTGCGCAAGAAAATAAATCTGACGACTGCGGATATTGTTGTTTCGGAAACGATGTCGACCCCGAATTCTTTTTCACTAAATATTCATATTCGCGGACAGGAGGGCGCCGGCCGAATGAGGGTCGACTTCTCGCAAAATCCGGTCGCGTTGAAGTCGTGGGTCGTTTATGACGCGACGGGAATGGAAACGGAAATTGTTTTTGTAGATATGAAAATCAAGACAGATTTTCCAAAGAATTATTTCGAATTGCAAAGACACAAAATGACATCCAATTCCGGAGGGGATGATTTTTATGAATAATATGGGATAAAAGACATGGGCCGTGAGATAAGAGATATGAAAAAAACAGCATTGGGCAAAACCTGCGCGCTTGCCCCATGCCCCATATTTCATATCTCGTGTCTCATGTTTCATACCACATAAATATGTTTGGAATAAGCGGTGCGGAATTTTTAATAGTGCTTATAATCGCGATTGCGGTCGTGCCGGCCAAAAACTGGCCGGATGTCGCGCGAATGGTGGGGAAATTCGTCCGTTATGTTAAAAATATTATCGGAAAATTACAGGACGGAATTGATAATTTTGAAAATGAAGTCGCGAAAGATTTACCCCTCGATAATCTGTCGCAGAAAACTATGGATGATATGATAGAAACATTTTCAACACCGGTAAAAAAACGGCGCAAAAAATGAGAATGACATTAATGCAGCATTTTCGCGAATTGAAAGGCCGCGTCGTTTGGTCCCTGATTTTTTTCTGCGCGTCTTTCATATTGGGTCTTTACGTTGCGCCGTTGTTGCGGGATTTTATATCCGGTCCGCTGATTTCAGTTTGGGCGGAGCCCGCGATGATTTACACGGGGATTTCGGACGGGTTGTCGATACAATTCTCGCTTGCCGGATTATTCGCTATTTTTACCTCGTCTCCGTTGATTTTGTTTCAAATATGGCGATATGTTTCGCCCGCGCTTAATGGATGTGAAAAAAAGGCCATATTTCCGATTCTAGTTTTATCGCCGCTATTGTTTCTCGCGGGGGCGGCATTTTCGTATTTCATATTTCTTCCAATCATTTTTCGTTTCTTTCTCGAAATCGGGGGCGCGGATATTACGATGTTGCCCGATATGAAAGGTTATCTATCATTTTCCGTCGATTTGATAAAGGCATTTGGATTCGCCTTTCAATTCCCGCTGGTTCTCGTGATTTTGAACAGGACGGGGACCGTTTCTAAAAAGCAAGTTTTGTCCGTCTGCCGGTATATTATTGTCGGAATTTTCGTCTTGTCCGCGATTCTGACGCCGCCGGATGTGATTTCCCAAATCGCGCTGGCATTGCCGCTGATTGCGTTGTTTGGGCTTTCATTCTTGTTTATGATATAATTTCAATGTGAGGAAATTTTCTATTTTCTGTTTGTTGCTTGCCGTTTGCGCGGCATGCGATTTGCGCCAGCAGATTGTCGATATGCCGAATGACATCGGAAACTTCATCGCGTCCAGATATCCGGCTTTGCTGGCCGACCCCAATACGGAAATATACGAATACGCGTCCATTTTGGATTACGGGGACAATAACGCGCTGTATGGAGTGCCGCGCTCGATCGAATACGGCAACATCGCCGATTATACAATTTATGCCGATCCGGACGATTATGTCCTGCCGAATCAAAGCGTGCTTAAAACGCAGACTATTTCCGATTTGTCGAAAGATTACGGGACGCTCGTTATTGCCGAAAAGAAATCGTTTGTTTTAAGCGTTAGGGAAATCCAGGTTCAAAAAGGCGACACCGCGTATTCGATTGCGAAAAAATACAATATGCCGGCGCAGCGCCTGAGGGTTCTGAATAATTTGTCCGATAAGTATCAGTTGAAAATTGGCCAGATATTGAAAGTCGAAAGCGCCGAAATTGTCACGACGAAAACGGAAATCACGAAATCCGAAATGACGTTGCAGGCAAGTCCCGTAAAAATGGACCAGCCTGTAATAAAATCCAGTTCGGCCATAAAGCTGCCAAAGCTTGACCCGCGGGCGGGCGGCAAATTCGCATGGCCGGTGAAAGGAACGATAATCTCGGATTTCGGGCCGAAGAAAAGCGGTCTGACCAACGACGGAATCAATATTGGCTCAACAGAGGGAACAGTGGTGGGCGCGGCCGACAACGGCGTCGTGGCGTATGCTGGAAATGAATTGAAAGGCATGGGAAATCTTTTGATTATCCAGCATGCGGGCGGATGGATGACGGTCTATGCGCATTTGGATAGCTTTGTCGTTAAGCGCGGGGACAAGGTCAGAATCGGCCAGAAAATAGGAACTGTCGGGCGCACGGGCAGAGTGTCCGAGCCGCAGTTGCATTTTGAGATACGCAAGGGTTCCAAGGCTTATGACCCGAAGAAAGAATTAAAATAACCAGGTCTGTCAAACCGGCTGATATGAATGCAAGGCAACATCTAATTACAACTTGTTGATGTGTCTTGTGTGAATTCCAAGATTAAGACAGACGCCCAAGGCGCCGATAAGTACGCAGTTGTTGGAATAAGTAAAGGGCCGCTTATTTAATCTTGTTCGCCGACTTGACCAAACGGGACACCTTGCGGCTGGCGCGTCTTTTCGGCATGACTTTTCTGGCGGCTTTCATCAGTTTGCTTTCCGCTTCTTTCAGCGTCGGCGCGATTGTCGCCGAATCTCTTGATTCGATTGCCTTGACCGCTTTCTTGACGGCGGTGCGCGTCGCATTCTTGCGCGAAATATTTGCTTTACGTTTTTTTTCGGTAACTAGAATCCGTTTTTTTGATGATTTATGGTTTGCCAATGGTTTGCCTTTTTGAAATTTTGTTTTGGATATTTTATATTTATTTTTAACAAAAGTCAAATTGCGCGTCTTGCCGCGATTTCTGGAAATGAAAGAAATCCCGCGTAACAAACAGGCGCAGTTTTCCAAGCATGTTCGGACGAACTTTTTCCATCAATCGATACGCCGCCTCTAATTTTGAGATTTCATTCGTTCCGGCGCAATAATGGATTTCAATTGCGGATTTGCCGCCGATTATTTCCAGAAAGTCGTAAAGCTTGTGCAGGTTCGCGCCATTGTTGTCGACAAACATGAATCCCGAGGCATTGATTTTATTTCCGGCAAAAATTATTTCGTTCCAATCCAAATGCTCCGTATTTTTCAGCGCGAGCGATAAAACTATTTCAATGTCTGATTCGATTTCCAGATTTTCGATTTTCTTCGTCGGCGCGAATAATTGAATCGCGACATTTTTTCGCGCCGCTATTTCCGGAATTTTTTTTTCGTCCGCCGTAAAGGCAAAAACTTTGACATCTTCCGCCAGATTGTTCAGCACGGGCAGAAATTCGGGTAGCGCGGATATTGCCGGCAGATGGCGCGCGGTCGAAATGATTACATCCCGCATTATTGTCTCCGCGTCCGTCGGCCCCCACTCGGCAATGCAGATGTGCGGCATCAGTTTTTTCAGGATACGGGCGTTTCTATCCTCCATGGTTTCGCATTATACCATTTTTATGCTATAATCAAGGAAATGAGAAAAACAGAACGGTTTTTGATTTCCATTTTATGGCTAAATTCGGTTGCAATCGCGGCTTTGTGGATATTCAATACAATATTCGGATTTAATCTGCTCGCTATCAATCATTGGCGATATTTGTCAGAGTTGCAACTGGCCGGCAGAGTTGAGGCGAAGTTTTATATTTTTCTCGCGGTGTTTGCCATCGCAGGATTGGTCGGATTATACATGCTGATTGTCCCATGGCATAGGCGTATCAGAATACAGGGCCCCTCGGACATGCTTGCCATGCCTGTTGCGGAAAAAATGGCGCCGCCTGCCGCGACGCAAAATGATGTTCGTCAAATGCCGGATTTATCCAGGCCCCCGAAATTAAATCTGAACAGCGTTTTTATCCCGACTCGCCGCGAGTCGTTTGAACTGCCGCCCGATAGCGAAAATCAAATCTTTCGCGAAAGTTCTGCGGCCCGTCAAATCGCCAGACCTGAAATTATAGATAAAATAAAAAATATGATGATAGGGGCGGGATTTGTAATCAAGGACGCGCCGAGCGTCGGGGGAACACGTTTGGATTTATGGGCGATAGGTACCGACGAGGCGATAGTCGCGGGATTAATATGTAATCAGAATGGCGAGATTATCGCGTCAGAGGGCGGCGATTCTATGTGGCGGGCGTCCGGTCGCGCGTTCAAATCCCCTGTTTGGACGATGACTGCAATCGTTCAGAAATTGCAGGCGTTGTTTCTTAAAGTAATTGGCGCCGAATTGAAAGTCAGTCTTCTGCCGTTTGTATTCGTGGACGGGGGGACTGTTTCGAATAAAGACGAGGTGCGGAAAATTTGGGACGCGCTGGGGATTAAAGTATTCGATAACATTGATGTTTTCGGCGATTTTTTGGCCGAATACAAACCGCGTCCGCTGGATGAATTCGAAAAGGAGGATTTTGAATCATTCTCGGAATTCGTCGATACGGTTGCGGTTTATTTTAATGGAGAAAGCTGATGTTTAATTCCAAGCACGATGCCGAACAGCGTCTGGCTGGATTTCTGATGGATGATATGCCTGTTGAAAGTTGCAAGGCTACGCCGTCGCCGTTTCCGAAAGACTGGTTTCGGATGTTTCGTCAGGCGCGCATTGAATTTATGGAATCATTGGATGATTCTGTTCAAGAGCTCGCGCTCTTGAATCTGCCGCGCGATGATTTTATAAATTTGCTGACGGCGAAAACCATGCCGGAAAATTTATGCTTAAAATTTCGTCGGCCGATTTTATACGGCGGAGAAATAAATCCTGAAAACATGTTCATAATAACGAATTTTCCATACGGGTTAAATTTAGATATTTTTATGGCCGAGCAGTCGGGGCAGGGCGAAATCTGGTATCCGAATCCGGCGAAAAAAATATACGTTTCTATGAATGTGCTGTCCGGCGGAGATGGCGGAAACGCGACATCCGATCGCCTGGCGCAGGCGTTTGCGTCAATGAGCCAAAACCGCGATATGTGATGTTAATCGGAAAATAAAGGGGTTGGTATTTTTGGAGAAAAGACGATATGAACGAAAGAATAAAACATCTTGTTGAGGCCGGCGCGATATTTTTGGACGCCCCCGTCGGGAGTCGCGCGTTGGAATTGGCGAATGCGGCATTTCAGCAGATGAGGGCGTCGATTCTTCCCGAATCGCTAGTCATTTTTTACAAAAGCTTTGGCGGGGCGATTTTTGGGGATACATGCGTTTTTCCATTGGACGATATCGAGAGGTCCGGCAGAAATTATATAATTCCCGGAATTATTCAGGTTAACCGCAAGATGGCGGGGTTTGCCGTTTTGCGCGGCCGGACGGTTTGGGGTCGGAATCAGTTTTATTTATTTTCATGCGATGTTGCCGGAAACTTGTATATGCACGATGTGTTGACGTTGCAAGTATTAAGAAAATATACGGATTTCTACGTCGCCTTGACAGATTGTTTATTGGTTGGGAAGATATAGGAATGAGAAAAATAAGCGTTTCAATTTCTAAACATTTGACATCATTTTCCGTCGAGCAAGAATTTATCGACGAATTGAAGTTTATTGCAAAAACGCAGAAAAAGACATTGGCCGCGCTTGTGCGCGAAGTTGACGAGAACAGGGATGAAAATCAAAATCTTTCGTCCGCGATACGGACATTCGTCTTGAAAAATAAAATCTAGTCGCCTATTGCGGGCCGTTCGTCGATAAGGTCGCCTTTTTGTATTGAAAAAGCGGATTTTATTGTTATAATTTCGCTCGGTCGTTTGCAGACGACGAATTGATGAATTGATGAACAACGAGGAACCCATGTCCGAGGATAAAATAAAACAACGCGAAGCGAAGTGGCAGAAAAAATGGGCGGACGCGAAGTGCTGGACGCCGAAGAATGACGGAACAAAACCGCATTTTTATAATTTGGTGGAATTTCCGTATCCGTCGGGCGACGGACTTCACGGCGGACACATGATGACTTTTTCCGGCGGGGATGTGAGGGCGCGCTATTTTAGGAAGAAAGGTTTTGACGTTCTGTATCCCGTCGGATTTGATTCGCTCGGAATTTCGACCGAGCATTACGCGACAAAAATCGGCAAACATCCGTCTGTCGCCGTGCGCGAATTGGTTGAAAGGTTTACGAAAAGCATGGATGAAATCGGATGGTCGGTCGATCCGGATTCCAGAATCGCGACCAGCGATCCTGATTTTGTCAAATGGACGCAATGGATGTTCATTCAATTCTTTAATGCCGGATTGGCCTATAAATCCCCGTTGCCGATGAACTGGTGCCCGAATTGTAAAACAACATTGACGAACGAGGAATTGGAAGACGGAAAATGCGAGCGGTGCCACGGGCTGGTCGAAAAAAAGATGAAGGAGCAATGGAATCTGCGCATTACGAAATATGCCGACAGACTTGTCGACGATTTGGCGTTGGTCGATTATCCGGAACGGGTGAAGGCCGAGCAGATAAATTGGATTGGCAAATCGATGGGCGCGGATGTCGACTTCAAAGTCGGCGATGACATTATGACCGTTTACACAACCCGCGTCGATACTATTTACGGCGCCACATTCTGCGTTATCGCGCCGGAGCACGGGTTGGTCAAAAAATGGCTCGATGATGGGCGCATAACTAATTCGGACAGAGCGCGCGCGTATGTCGCCGCCGCGAACGCAAAATCGGAAATCGACCGCACCGATGTGACCAAAGAAAAGACGGGCGTGAAGCTTGACGGGGTTATGGCGACAAATCCGTATACGAAAACCAAAATTCCTATTTTTGTCGCCGATTATGTGCTGGCCAATTACGGCACCGGCGCGATAATGGCGGTGCCTGCGCACGACCGAAGAGATTGGGACTTCGCGAAAAAGTTCGGCCTTGAAATTATTCCTGTGCTCTCCGGCGGCGATATCGAATCGGGACCATGGGAACAAGACGGCCCGCATATAAATTCCGGCCCGTTGGACGGATTGGACAAAGAGCGGGCCATTAGCAAGGCGATTGAAATTGGAAACGGTTTTGCGCGCGCGCGAACGCGCTATAAGATGATAGACTGGGCTTTCTCGCGACAAATGTATTGGGGCGAGCCGATACCGTTGGTTTATTGTCCGGTTTGCGGATGGCAGCCGATTCCGGAATCCGAATTGCCGCTATTGCAGCCATACATGGATGATTTCCATCCGACGGAAGAGGGCGAATCCCCGTTGGCGCGCGCGACGGATTGGGTTAATACAAAATGCCCGAAATGCGGCGGCGCCGCAAAGCGCGAAACTGACACAATGCCGCAATGGGCGGGTTCGTCGTGGTATTATTTGCGCTATCTTGACCAGCATAACGACAAGGCGTTCTGCGACGCGGAGAAAATGAAAAACTGGATGCCGGTTGATCACTACGATGGCGGGAACGAGCACAACACGCGTCATTTGATTTATTCCAGATTCTGGTACAAGGCGATGTTTGATTTGGGGCTTGTCCCGGGGGTCGAGCCGTATAAAAGTCGCGCGACGCATGGTCTGCTTATGGGGTCGGACGGCAAAAAAATGTCAAAGTCGAGCGGCAACGGATTCATATTGTCGGAAATGGTGGACAGAGTCGGGGCGGACGCGGCGCGTCTGACAGTGCTGTCGCTGGGGCCATGGGCGGATAATGTGAATTGGTCTGACGGGGCGCTGCTCGGCGTGCAAAGATTTATGAAGCGCGTGGAAAACATATCGGACAATCTGACAGATTTGGAAATCGACGAACAGACGAGATTGCGCAATCAATTGGCCAAGGATGTCGGCGAACGGATTGAGAATATGCAGTTCAATACCGCGATTGCCGCCATGATGGAATACATGAACGCATTTGGCGGGGGAATTATGCCGCGCGCATGCTACGAGACATTGCTTCATTGTCTTAATCCGTTTGCGCCGCATTTGGCGGAGGAAATGTGGGAAAAAATAGGAAACAAGGAAATGCTGGCATTCGCGCCGTTTCCGATTCCGGATGAATCAAAATTGGCGAAACAGAAAATTACGATTGTCGTTTCCGTAAACGGGAAAAAGCGCGCGGAGATTTTCGTCGACGCGAATGAGAATAGCGAAAGCATAGAAACGGCCGCGAAATCCGCCGTTGAAAAATATCTGGCCGGCAAAATTAAGAAAACGATTCATGTTCCGAACAGAATGGTGAACTTTGTTGTATGAATTGGAAACAGACAATGCGTCGTCATGTCGGCGCAAGTCGCAAGAGCGTTCGCTGTCAATAATAACAATAAGAATGGGTGTATGTTCCCTTGCTATCCGCGCCGCCCGCGGGTATGGCGCAATTTGTAAGCTCGAAATATCCGGCGGGGCAGCCTGTGTGCGACGGCATGACAATGGTCGTATTATTTTGGCAGGCGTTGGACATATCCGTGCTGTTGACGAAAGCGGCGCCGTCGGTATTTCTCGGCGATTCGCATGCTTTCGGGGTCGCGCATGTGTAAGAGCAGCTGAAATTTCCGTCATTGCATTTCATATCCACGCGATAGGTGTTGCATACCGGACGCCCGCCGCCGGTTGTATTTGTAGTTCCGGTCATATAGCATTTGCGTTGCTGGCAAACTCTGCATCCAAGGGCACATCCGATGGTCGTTGCCGCAAAGATGTTTTCCGCGCAAATCTGAACCGCCAGAATTGCGAAAAAAATTTTTCCCGTTTTTGACATTTTTTCCTCCATTGTGAACACAAACCGCCGAAACCGGCGATAAGGGGGAGGTAGCAACGCTATCAAGAAATTTTTTATTCGAAAGATTCCGCAACAATCGCGGGAATTATTTTTCGTCGTGGCGATAACGGGCGCGGATACGGCCGCTTTCCACGACGCTCGATATAGAGTTGCTACACTCTGCCGCGGCATACCGTCGCGGCGTTCGTATTATAAACAAGGTATATTTTTTGGCAAGTGTTTTTTTTGGGTCAAGACTAGATTTGCGGTGAATTTTGCCTAAAAAAGGGCAGGATTCCGTATGGTTCAGACACATCACAAAGTGCCGCACTTTACAAAGCGGAAATACCGGCTTATTGTGAAGCTTTTTTCTGAAGATTTGACGGCTGTTCAGGCATCTGAAATCACTGGATTGAACAGAAACACCATCAATCTGTGGTTTG
>JAITLD010000047.1 GCA_031278055.1 Rickettsiales bacterium
GTTTTAATTTACTATCCCCGAAAAACGGCGCCCATTTGTCCGGTAGCTTGGGATGAACATCCTGTTTGATTCTTTCCTTGTCTTTCTCCATTGCGCGAAGCGTTTCCTGAATTTTGCGATAAAGTTTTATAACTTCGGCATCTGTCAAATTTCCGCTGGAAACCAAGGTATCCATATCCGGCACTGGATCAAAATTGCCGGTGGTCTCATCCATCTTCCAACCTTTTTGCGCGCCACTGCGTCTGTCGAACGGGCGTGCCCTTGGGTTTATATTTATGATATTCGGCGGATTATCGGGGTCGACCACAGGCACATCCAGCGGATCGCCCCGCAAATCTTTCAGGCGCGCTTTTTGTCCGTCAGACATGCTGTTCAAGTGCAGCTGCTGAAAATATTTGTAAAGAAATTCGTTATAATTCATCGCCAGGCCTCA
Organism: Rickettsiales bacterium; assembly: GCA_031278055.1. Taxonomy (GTDB): domain Bacteria; phylum Pseudomonadota; class Alphaproteobacteria; order Rs-D84; family Rs-D84; genus JAISGC01. Next base: position 434 of record JAITLD010000047.1, read on the forward strand.
AATTATTAATTATCAATTATTATATTGTCAATTCATGTCCCGTATCTCATATTTTTTAACTAACCGCTATCACTAATTATTCCTTTCTGCTATAATCATACCATGAATGACATGCTATTAAAAGCCCTGCGCGGCGGTCGCGCCGTTCCGGCGTTTAATTTTTATAATCTGGAAAGCCTGAATGCGATTGCGCGCGCCGCCGCCGCAATCAAGGCGCCGGTGATTTTCGCCGCTTCGGAATCGGCGATTGAATACATGGGCGACGATTTTCTACGATTTGCTGCCTCGCTCCATCCGCTTCACCTTGACCACGGGCGAACGATGGAATCCGTGAAGCATGCGGTTTCGCTGGGGTTCCAAAGCGTCATGTTCGACGGCAGCTTTCTATCCTTTTCCGAAAATGTTCGGTTGACAAAAAAAGCCGCCCAATACGCGCACAAGCATGGCGTTTGGATAGAGGCGGAACTCGGCGTCCTATGCGGACGCGAAGATTCTTTGCGGGGTCCCATCCCCCCATTTTCGGGAGGGGGCGGCGCCAAAGGCGCCGAGGAATGGCTATACACCGATCCGATTCAGGCGAAAAAATTTGTCGAATTGACGGGATGTGATTCGCTCGCAATCGCAATCGGCACCAGCCACGGCGCATACAAGGGAAACGGAAAACTGCGATTTGATATTTTGAAAGAAATCAGGCGGCTATTGCCGAAAATGCCGCTCGTCTTGCACGGGGCCAGTCAAATCCCGCAGAAATACGCGAAAATTTTGAAGCTCAAAAAAGCCGCCGGAATTTCAGCGGCCGAAATACGGCATGCGGTCAGATTGGGGATAAATAAAGTGAACATCGATTCCGACGCCCGCCTCGCATGGCTGGCCGCAATGAAAAGTCTGTTTTCGCCCTTGGTAATTTCCGAAAAAACGGGAATAGATCCGCGCCTCTTTCTGTCTGCGGCGCGGGACGAAATGACAGAGCTTTATAAAAAAGAAATAAAACTCATAGCCGGTTTATGACGGCGATTGCGTTTTCCAAAATTATGCCGGCGGATTTTGAATCCAAATTGTTATTGCGAGGATTCGCTTTGCGGCGAGGCGGCGATTCTGTCAGATTTTCAGCCGCCTCGAAGCTGGTCAGAGTTTCATCAAACAAAACAATAGGAACATTAATCTGTTTCGCCAGACCCATAGCGAACGCGCGGACCTTTTTCGTCGTATCTGATTCCGCGCCGTTGAAATAAAGAGGCAGGCCAATCACGATTCCGACGATATTTTCAGAATTTATTAAATTAACAATCGATAATTGACAGTTAACAGTTTCGCGCGGAAACGCGAATTTTCGTCTATAATCCGTAATCGCGACGCCGATACGCTTTTTTCCCCAATCGATTCCGAGCAATCCGCCGCGCGGCGGCAACAGCGCAACAAAATCCTTGATACTGCCGCATAACATGATAAGATTATACGCGTAAATTTTAAGGAAAGCAAACAATGGCATTCACCAAACAGCAGCTGCAAAAATTCGCCCACCTAATCAGAATCGAACTGTCGGACGAACAGCTCGAAAAAATGCAAATATCCGGCGTTATAGAATGGCTGGACAAATTGCAGAATATCGAAACCCAAGGGGTCGTTCCGCTTTTAACGCCCGCGGAGCATGACCTGCCGATAAGAAACGATGTTGTCGACGACGGGAATTATCGCGATATGATTCTGGCAAATGTTCCGGACGACGCGGGAAAATCGCGCGGATATTTCGCGGTTCCAAAGGTGATAGACGAGACATGACAATTGAGAGTTAAGAGTTCAGAATTTTGTGAGCATAGCGAACTCATTGTTTAATAATTGATAATTTGACTCATAACTGAAAAAACGGAGTTTTTTGATGATTGACCTGACAATCAAACAGGCGTTGGAGAAATTAAAATCGCGCGAAATCAGCGCGGCGGAATTGACGCGGGCTTACCTGGACCGCATTGGAAAATACGGCGACGTTCTGAATTGTTATATCACAAGAACGCCCGAACGCGCGCTTGCGGACGCGGCCGAATCCGATAAACGCTATGGCGACGGAACCGCAAGGCCGCTCGAAGGAATTCCGATCGGAATGAAGGATTTGTTCGCGACAAAGGGAATCCGCACTACGGCGGCCTCGAAAATTCTTGAAAACTTTATTCCGCAATACGAATCGACAATCTCGCAAAAACTTGCCGACGCCGGCACGGTTCTGCTTGGAAAAACAAACCTTGATGAATTCGCGATGGGAACTTTCAGCAAGACAAGTTGTTTCGGGGCCCCCGTCTCGCCGTATAAAATCGAAAAACGTCTGACTGCGGGCGGCAGTTCCGGCGGCTCGTCAAGCGCGGTCGCGGGCGGCCTTGCGATTGCGGCGACGGGAACTGACACGGGCGGCAGCATACGCTTCCCGTCCGCTATTACGGGACTTGTCGGGATGAAGCCGACTTATGGACTGTGTTCGCGATGGGGCTGCATCGCATTCGCAAGCTCGCTCGACACGCCGGGGCCGATCGCGCGGAACGTCGACGATTGCGAATTAATGCTGTGCGCAATGATGGGACATGATTCCAAAGATTCTACTTCCTCGAATCGGGAAACAAAAGACAATGGGCGAAAGGCGAGAAAAATCGGAATAATAAAAGAATTCGCGGATGTTGAAATCAGCGCGGATATGAAAAATCTGCAATCCTTGCGCCTGAAAGAATTGTGCGGATTGGGATATGAAATTATAGAAGTTTCGATACCGAATATTCTTGACGCGTTGGCCGCGTACTACATCATCGCGCCGGCAGAGGCATCGTCCAACCTCGCGCGATACGACGGCGTGCGCTATGGCCTGCGCGCCGCGGCGGATAATCTGACAGACATGTATAAAAAGACGCGCGCCGTTGGATTCGGCGAAGAAGTTCAGCGCCGAATGATTGTCGGAACCGCCGTATTGTCGAGCGAATCTTATGAGGTTTATTTTTTGCAGGCGGCGCGCGTGCGCCGAATGATTGCGGACGCGTTCAATCGCGCGTTCGAACAGTGCGATTTGATAATCTGCCCGTCAAGCGCGGGGCCGGCCATGCCGCTGGATTCGGACCTGTCGCCGTTGGAATATTACGCCCTCGACTTATTCACGGTGGCGATGAATCTGGTCGGTATTCCGGCATGCTCGGTTCCGTGCGGCCGGACCGCAGACGGACTGCCGCTGGGCCTGCAAGTATTGGGGCGGCGGTTCGACGATTTCAAAGTTTTCGCCCTTGCGCGCGAAATCGAGGCGCTGGCGAATCTGGATAACCGCCCGACAAAAATTAT
>JAITLD010000033.1 GCA_031278055.1 Rickettsiales bacterium
GAAGCACGGCGCCCAGTATGATGTGCCTCTCCCGTCGTATTATATTTAACTTGACCTATATATTTGTCGGATTAACATGATGTTTATAACCGGGCGAGTTGCATGACGATTGGAAAAACAAATCTTTATTATTCGTCTTTTATCACCGGATTTCAGAATTTGATCGCCGAATGGCTGGCATCAGACATAAAAGGCATTAAAATAATTTATGTTTTTGACGGCGGAATTTTATACGAATCAGAAATCGGCATCGACGAAGTTCGGAAAATCGGGTATTTTAACAATTCGTTCCTGGTGTTGCATAAAATGCGGGGCAAGGCGTCCGCAGATGAGATTGCGGGTGCGGTTGCGAACGGCGCCTGTAATATCAAACTGAAAGGGTTCCAGTTCAAAACATTCCGGGTCATGGCTTTTGATGAAAATCAGCCATGCGCCGTAAATAGAAAAACAATGGCACAATTGATATATTGCATTGAAAGGGCGACGGGCGCAAAGTTTTCCGACCGGCGCGCGGATGCCGAATTTTGGTTATTATCTCGCTCCGAAGGATTTGGACTTTTTATGCTGAAAGCGTCGCGCGATTATTACAAACCGCAGCGCGGGGAGTTGCGTCCGGAACTTGCGCGTATTCTATGCAGGCTGGGCGCCCCTAAAAAAGACGATGTTGTGTGCGATCCCTTTTGCGGATCAGGGGCGATACCGCTGGCCCGCGCCAGATTTGCAGATTACAAGGGGATTTTCGCATCCGATATTGATAAAAAACTTGCCGATGAGTTGAAAGCCCGCGTAAAGAAAATAAAAAATGGAAAGCTCGATAGGTCGTTTTTTGTAAAGAATCTGGATTTTTTTCAGAATAAATATGAAAACGGATTCTTTGATGTAATCATGACGGATCCACCATGGGGCGAATTTAAGGAAATCGCGCCGGATTTTTACAATCGGTTTTTCGTTGAATCCGCGCGGATTCTAAGATCAAACGGACGGATGATTCTGCTGTCTGTTCGCGGATTGAAAACCCCGGGATTCGATTGTAATGAAAAATACGATATTCTTGTGAATGGCAAAAAGGCATCGGTTTATTTGCTCTCGCCACGCCGATAGGTGCCGATTCCTAAACCGCGCGGGATTTTTTTATGGGGCTATACCCCCTCTCTCCCATGTCATTGCGAGCCCTGGTTTGCCATGCGCTGAAAGCGCGGGCAAACCAGGGCGTGGTAATATATTTATTGACAGAGTAAATATTGGTATTATAATTACTGCAAAGGATAAAAAATGGCGGTCGGATTGGTTGATATTTATGATTTGCATAGGCTGGCCACGCATAACTTATTCACAAAATTTATAAACGGCTTGGTCAAGGAATGGCTGGGTATTGAGGGATTGCGGATAACGAAAGATACTTCTCCATATCCTGTTTACAAATTTGATGTGGTCCCGCCTAGCTGCACAATTGATCCGACGCGCATAGCCTGCGGGCCGCTTTTCTACGAGAAACATACCCCCAATTCCAATCAGGCCTATAAAATATACGTGTCATCTTATAAAAATAAATCTGTTTATCGGCTTAAAATCAACGTCGGCTTGGTCGCCGGAGAGAGGCGCGATGTGATTTTCGAAGACGGATTATCCAATGGGGATAACGATGGCGTGGCCAGCAATGCTTTTTACTTAATCGCCCGGAAATATACGGCGCAGCAAAAAGTTAAAAGATAAATTTCCGCAGCCTGCATGTATGCACTATATTTATAAAAGTAATCGCAAAAACCTGACAAGTCGAATCATCTGATTCGCAAATCGATGGGCTGGATGTTGCGCGAGGCGTGGAAGAAAATTCCGGAGCGGGTCGAAAATTTTTTGAAAGAAAACAATCTGCCGAAAATCACGGTTTCCTACGCGACCGAGATACTGCGGAAAAAGCGGGCGCGCGGGGACGCATGAAAAGAAACGCTGGCAGGCAACCGTTTTTTGGTGCTATGATTTCCATGCATGAATTATATTTCTGAGGTTTTGGAAAACGCGATAAGAGAAACGCTGAACAATGGGCGGCAGGCGATGTTGTTCATCAACAGGCGCGGGCATTCCCCGATAATCCGGTGTAAAAAATGCGGATGGGGCGCGTCGTGCCCCGATTGTTCGTGCGGAATGAATTATCATAAAAAGACGGGGGTGCTTCTTTGCCACATCTGCGGGCGGACGGCGGCGCTACCGTCCAAATGTCCGACCTGTGGGAATGAAGTGTCTTTTATGGGCGCCGGCATCGAGAAAATAGAAGAAGAGGTCTTGGAAAAATTTCCGTCCGCGAGAACTGCGCTGGTATCCAGCGATACGATGGTTCGAATCGGGGCCTTGGAAAAACTGATTGGTCGGATAGAGGCGGGGGAAATAGATATTTTAATCGGAACGCAGATTTTGGCGAAAGGCCATCATTTTCCGAACTTGACATTGGTCGGCGTGATTGATTCGGACATGGGGTTATACGGAACAGATTTTCGCGCGGCGGAAAAAACATTCCAGCAATTATTTCAGGTTGCGGGGCGCGCCGGTCGCGGGAGCGAGGTCGGTCGCGTGTTATTGCAAACATACCAGCCGGAACATCCGGTGATAAAAGCATTGGCGGAGGGACGGCGCGATGAATTTATCGGGGCGGATTTGGAAAACCGACGGCTTGCGAAAATGCCGCCATTCGGTCAATTGATTGCGGTTATCGTGGAACACAGGCGTGAAAAAGTTTTAATCGACTATTGCCAAATGCTCGCGGTCGCTATACCGAAAATAAATGGCGGGCGAATTCTCGGGCCGATTCCGGCAGAAATGTATCAAGTCAGGAATTGGTATCGCATGCGTTTTCTGGCCTCTGGGGGCGAAAATGCCGCATTGCAGCCGATAGTCGCCGGATGGCTGGCAAAGGTAAAACAACCATCGGGCATTCGGGTGAAAATCGATGTAGCGCCACAGACTTTCAATTGACAATGGAGAATTAATTATTAATCTAATTAAGCACTGCCATTCCCGCCTACGCGGGAATGACAAAACCCTAACGGGTTTTGTAAAAAAAGTGCGTGGAATAAAACTTAGTAGCGTTTTTTTTGACAAACAACAAAGTTGTTTGTCATTCCCGCGCAGGCGGGAATAGGGCCTGAAAAGTTCAGAGTTTTTTTGTCATTCCCGCGTAGGCGGGAATAAGAAAAATTATTAATCTCTGTTAACTCTGAACTCATAACTCTTCCAGGCCTACGCGGGAATGACAAAACCCTGACGGGTTTTGTAAAAAAAGTGCGTGGAACAAAACCGGGTAACGTTTTTTTGACAAACAACCGAACTGAAAATATTCCTTGCATTTGGATGAAAATAATTTCTATAATTTGGATCGAATCCAAAGGGATTTGGGTTCGGGGCTTTCATAGGCCTTATCAACGTAGTGCAGACGCACTGGTATCTAAAAAAATATCAGCGAATCTGCATTGATAAAATCCCCCGACATGGTCGGGGAGCCGCGGTTATAAAACACGGGTAACCGAAAAACTGCGGAATCATTCGTTGATATGATTTATGAACTCCCCGACCGCCAGATTTCTGGCGGTCATTACACTCCTGTGGAGTTCAGAGTTATGAGTTTAGAGTTAAAACAATTATTAATTATAAATCCAATCAACCAATTCTGAACTCTTAACTCTAAGAAAGGGTGGTAAATTATGAAACGATTGTTTAGATTCTTCTCAATAATAATGCTGATGACATCAACATCGGCGCATGCGTTAAAGCTCTGTCAGCTGGAATGGCTGGATGCGTGGAAAAACGCGTCAGGAACATTGCAGAATTACAGATACTCATACAGTAGAAGCAATTACGATTATAACGGAACAAACAATAATGCGGGCGGACTAGGAACCTGGGCTGTTACATCAGACGAGGGCTCGACAGGAGTGTATCATACAGTAAGCGGAACATCATTTTGTGGAAGTACAAGTAGTGGAACATATACCAATGGCACCCCAAGTTATAGCACAACAGGAACAAATAATACAAACTGTTGGTGTAGAATGACGAGCCCAAACCTTGGCGGTTCTTGGGTGTTCCTCTTCGACAACGGTTCGGCGTCCAATTGCGCGTACTACTGTGCGCGCAATTGCGCGTACTGCGTCCGGAACGGCACGAACAACTCGTGCTCCCGCGCCGCGGTGCTCTCTCTTCCATAGGCCTTGCCGTTTCATGACGGCTACGCTGTCATGAAACAAGCGGGTCATTTTTCGCCGGAGGGTTTTGTTTCTTTCATCAGCG
>JAITLD010000069.1 GCA_031278055.1 Rickettsiales bacterium
ATAATTTATAATTAATAATTGATAATTATTTGTTAAATAAGTATTTACTTTGTAAAAGTTTTCTTTTATAGTCCGGAAAGCTGATGTGAATATCGGCAATCATAAACAAAAGGAAAAAAATTATGTTTGAAATACCATACTTCCAAATATACATCTGGGGAACATTTATAGTTGCGTCGGGGCATTTTCTATCCTCTATACTGCTGCGCCTTTTTGGTAATAAGATTGAGGAAAAGTTTGCAAAAAAAGCGACCAGACAATAATCTTTGGATTTGCGAGGCCCTGATTTCAAGGGCCTACAAATTAGGGGGAAAATTCCCCCTGTTTGTTTGGCAGAGTAGATTATGAATTAAGAATCGAATGATTTTTTTTCATAGCAAAAAAACTCTTGCGGGCAATTCGTTTCCCCGCGCCGCGATTCCAGACGTTCCATGGGATTGTTGCGCGGCGGGTTCTTCCGGCGGCGGGGGCGGACGAATGTTTGTTTCCGTTTCATTATTCATTTGTGTTCGCCGGATTTTTTTTGTTATAATTTCACAATGATGAAAATGGAGATGATTTGGCAGGCGGGGTTATAACTGTTTCCAGACGAAAATATGCCGTCGGGCTGTTTTGGCAGCCGTCGCCTGACCGCGGAAATCTGCGCGAAAATGCCTTAAAAATCGCGCGGACCGCCCACGTGCGCGCGTCCCTCTTCGTTGCGTTCAACGGGATGATAGGTCTTTCCAATCGGGTTATCGGCGCCCGCAATGGCATGCCCGCAGCCGCGCCCGAGGTTATAGAGGCCTTTGGCGAAAATACATTCTTGTCCGTTTTTTCAGTGTCGGGAGGATTCTGGCTGTTGGCTGTTCGCGGCGGAATCATCGTCAGGGATAAATTTTTTTCAGATTTTGATTTGGCAAAACAGGAATATTTGGAGCTGAATGCAATGCCCGATTGGACGGTTTTGGTCGCGCCGGCGGATTGGAATGCGGCCGGCGCGGTCGAGCGACGCTTGGGCGACATCATGTCCGGAAACAAAAAATACTATCTGGCAAATATATCGCACCTGCCCGGAACTATCGCCACTCTTGCGCTTTTGGCCTGCGCGCTATTCGGCGGATACAAGTTTTTCGAGAGGCCTATTAAAAAACTGCTCGCCCCGCAGCCGCAGCAACTAAACATTGACCCGAAGATTGCCGAGGAATACAAAAGAAAATTGGAAACGATAGACGCGCCGCCGCCAAAAGAGCCGCCGAAAAAAATCCATGTTCCTCTTCCCTACGAGGCCCTGCCGGATGTCAACGCAAAGGCGGATCAATGCTGGCGCGCCATCGCGTTTTTATCCCAGCAGATTGTCGGATGGGTTGTGGATTCCGTTTCTTGTACCGATGGCGAGGCCAACGCGCATTTGCTTCGCTCATACGGAATAATTGGCGATTTGTATGACGAGGTTCGCAAAAAAATGCCCGGCGTCAAGATAGATGAAACCGGTGGAAACGATGTGATTCTGTCCGCAAAATTGAAATATCTTGATACGTCCGTTCGCGCGCCTTTGCATGCGGCCGATGAAATCATGACCGCCGTTCAGTCGGTATTCCAGCGGCTGGACGAGGATGTGGAATTCAGGCGGGATTTTGCCGAATTGCAGATTCCTGAACTCGGCGGCAACGAGATTCTCGATACCGACATGACTGATGTTCCGATTGTGAAAATCGAGGCCGCGTCGAAAATGCAGCCGCGAGAATTTATCAAGATTATAAATGACGTGGGGCCTGTTCGGATGCCGATGATAAAATGGGATAACAAATCGAGAACATGGCATTACGATGTTGTGATTTATGTAAAATAAAAGGAAGAAAAAATGAAAAAATATTTGCTGTTTGCCGTTTGCGCCATGTTGTTTGCGCCGGCGTATTCCGACGATGCGGTCGATGTCGAATCATACGACGCGGAATCGTCCGTGTTTCAAAAAATCGCGGATTTGGAACAGGAAAAAGTCCTTATGCAATTGGAGAAAGAAAAAGCCCAGTTGCAGCTTGATTTGGACAGGCTGGCCGCCGAGCAGACGCGCCTGGCCCGCGACCAGGAGAATGCCGACATGCGCGCGGAAGAGCAGGCCGCCGAATTAGAAAAACAAAAATTGGCCCTGGAACAAGAACGGCAGAAACTTGAAGAACAAAAAAAGAAATTGGCCGAAGAGGCCGCCAAAACCGCCGCCGCGAAAGATGAAGAAATTGATTCCGCCGGCGAGGCGCGCGGGCTTGCGAGCGCGCTCGATAAATTCGTCGCCTCGCAAAAAGAATCGGGCGAAGAAAAATCGATTTCCGAAAGATACTTTCTGCGCGAAATTATCGGCGCGGGAAATCAGCTTTTCGCGACAGTCGAGGATGTCGTCAGCGGAAAGCAGAAAAAAATATCCGTTGGGAAAAAACTCGACGACTATACTGTCAAATCGATTTCCATTGATGATGGGATAGAGTTCGAAAAGGATGGAGAGATAACGACATTGAATGTAGGTCGCCAATCCGGCGCGGCTGACATGGACGAATGACAAATTTATGATAAAGGAAAGGGATAATCTTAAAAGCGTTCCGGACGGTTTGGAAACCGCGGATCAGAAATCCGTCGTCGATTATTTGTTCGCGAACGATAACAGGCTTTTGACGGCTGCCGGTTGTCGGCTGGAACTGCCGCGCGAAACGCAGAACTTGCTCGCTTTTTTCTCGGACGGCAGTCTCATCGTGTCGCGCACTCATCGGTATGACGGCCGCGTATTGGCATTTAGCGAACTCCTGTCGCGCGAGGGGATTTCCCATAAAAAGCCTTTTTATTCCGACCTTGCGTTGATTGCGGCGATTTATAATAAGAATGCCGGCCGGCGCGGCCAGGCAAAGGCCCCTCTCGATTACGATAACCAAATGCAAAAAGATTTTGTCGACATAATATCGCGCGCCGCGTCGATGAAAGTATCCGACGTTCATATCGAGGTTGCCGAACAATCGTCGGTTTATTTCCGGCTTGACGGAAGCATGCAGCTTATTTCCGAAAACAGCGCGGCCTGGGGAGAATCGTTCATACGCGCCGCGTTCGCCTCGGCCGACATATCCAATTCCAATTACGCGCAGAACGAGTATCAGTCCGCGCAGAAAGACGGACGGACCCCTCTGCGCGGAACAAGGGATTTGTATCTGCCGACTGGCGTGTTGGGCGTGCGCATGCAGTTCAATCCAATTGCGTTCGGGTCGCGTTACGTCGTCATGCGGATTCTGTATGACAATCCGTCCGAAGGAATCAAGACCGAACAAGAGTTCGGCGAATACGAGCAACAGCTGTTGTTTCGTCTGCGCTCGTTCCCGACGGGAATGGTTGTCGTCGCCGGTCCGACCAGTTCCGGAAAATCCACGACGTTGTTCCAGAATATGAGCCTGATGTTGAAAGAACACAATTATGAAATCAACCTGATAACTGTCGAGGACCCGGCCGAACGCAAGATTTTCGGCGCACATCAGATTCCGGTCGTGAATGCGGGCAATGAAGAGCAGCGCGATGAAAAGTTTACAGAGGCCTTGGCGTCGGCGCTGCGGTCCGACCCCGACGCGCTGATGGTCGGCGAAATCAGAACCCTCGCGGCCGCGGAGCTGACCGTGAAAGGCGCTTTGTCGGGACATAATGTCTGGACAACATTGCACGCGAATTCGGCGATGGCCGCGCTGACCAGGTTGCTCGACATAGGTATCGACGCGTTCAAATTGAAAGACGAGACAATGATGCGCGGCTTGGTGTCGATGAGGTTGTTTCGGAAACTTTGCCCGAACTGCCGTCAGCCTTTATCCGAACATCCGGAACATCCGGCCTACAAGCGCGTGGCGGAAGCATTTGGCGAAATCGGTTTGAGGCAGGTTTACATTCGCGGTATCGGTTGCGACAATTGCGCGCATAAAAGCGTAATCGGCCGAACAAAGGCGGGCGAGATAATAGTCACGGACGGAAAATTCCTGTCTCTTGCGGTGGATGGAAAGACAAGCGAGGCGGTGAAGTATTGGCTTGAAGAATTGGGCGGCAGGACTTTGAAAGAATCCGCGATAGAGCTGATGTTGAAAGGAATAATTGGCGTTGATGAATTGGAGCGTTGGGTCGGGCTTCTCGACCAAATTGAAACCTACTAAAAGGATGAGAGAATGAAAAAATGGAAAATTTTTGCATTGGTTGCGGCCAGTCTGGCAGTCGGCGTTTTCGCCGGCATGCATGTCGATAGAATTTATTTTTCCGGAATTCAATTGTCCGAATACGAATGCAATAGAATCAAGGATAAGATTATAAATCCGAAAGACAAGCCGGATGGATATTGGCAACGCCTGTATAAAGGCAGTTGTGGAAAAATGAAAGAAGCGTCCAACTACACGACGAATAAACTGCCGTCGGAAACCTGCGCGGCAATCGAGATTCTGCTGCTTGGCGAGCTTAAATTGATAGGCGAGAACAGTTTTGATGTATCCGACCATTTCGCGCGCGCAAAGTATTTTGAGGCGCTTGCAAAACAGGGATGCGCAGAGAACGCGGAGCAGTATAAAAAATCCGCGTTGAGAGAGATTGATTTGACGCTGGCTATCGTGCCGTTTTCCAATGGTATCGATACTTATCAGTGGATTGATATATATAAAATATACAGCGCGTTCCAACAGGATTCAGGGAAGCTTGACCGATTCATACAAAGTTATTATTCAGAGGATATAAAGGCCGCCTTGTTTCAAGAAATATGGAACGCGATGAAATGACACTGTCATTGAATGCGCTTTATGCGAGAATGATATTTAGCCTCGATTCCGACAAGAGGATGGGGTTATATCGCAAAATTGCGTCCCTTTTGCGAAATGATTTCACATTGATGGACGCGCTTGACCGGTGTTGGCAAATCGAATCGAAAAACGGCCGCAAAAGAGACGAGCCCTTTGCAATCGTTATCCGCGCATGGCAGAACGGGCTTGAAAGGGGTCTGGCTTTCAGCGAGGCGGTCGCGCGCTGGGTTCCGCAGAACGAGGCGATAATGCTCGCGGTCGGCGACGTTTCCAGATTGTCGGGCGCGCTTGAAAACCTGACGACCATTTCGACAGGAATTCAAAAAATCAGAAAATCTTTATTCGACGCGTTGTCCTATCCCTTGTTTCTGTTTGTAATGACAGTCTTGATTGTGATAATGGTCGGCTTGTATTTGGTGCCGCCTTTGAGCGAGGCGGCGGGCGGCTCGGTTGTCTGGCGCGGTACGGCGGCCACTTTGGTTGCGGTCGCAAATTATTCCCAAGCCTATTGGACGCATGCGGTCGCTATGTTTGTGGTAATCGGATTGTTTGTATGGTGGTCTCTGGCAAATCTGGCCGGACGCCTGCGCGTGCTGCTTGACAAGTTGCCGCCGTGGAATATGTATAAGGTGTCGGTATCGGTATCATGGCTGATGAGTCTGTCGGCGATGGTGAAAAGCGGAACAAGCCTGCCGGACGCGTTGAAAATGCTGTCGGATTCCGGCAGCAAATATCTGCGTTCTAATTTGGAGCCGGCGGAACGTTTGATTGAGAACGGCGCCAATTTGGGCCAGGCATTGAACGGGACCAGACGGCATTTTCCAAATGATGAAATCATAGGCGACTTGGAGATTTACGCCGACATGAATGAATTTGATAAAAATCTGGCCCAAATAGCGAATGATTACATGGAATCCAGCGTGCGCAGAATGGGGGCTTTGTCATCTGTCCTGAATAGTGTCGGAATATTGCTTGTCTCTGCGGCAATCGCGTGGGTTGTGTTCGGCACGTTCGACATGCAAGAGCAAATCACCGCCGCTTTGTCATAGCATTTGATATTTGCTCTATTACTTTTGCGTATAAATCCATTTTTTCGATTAATGTTTTAACCATATCCCATGCGACGAGTTTCATCATCTCTTATTCTTTTGTTTTGCGCAAAGCAGCCCGTTCTGGCACGCTTTCCATAAAACCACGTCGATGTATCCGCGCGGCAGTCCGGTCGCGCGTTCCAATTTTGCGAACATGTCGTCGCACAGATTTCGGATTTCCGGATTCAAGTCTTTGTTATCAATCAGATTTTCCTCTGGCGTTCCACCGGCGGCCAGGCGCTGAATCCATATATCATATTTCGCAATGTTTTCGCCAAGGTTGCGCGCCAAGTGATTCGCCGTGATTTTTCCGATATGGGGCAGGCCGGATAAATACGCGAGTTTTGATTCCAACGGCGCGCCCGCCAGGTTGTAATAACCATCGCGGTATTTTTTTCGATTTTCCCATAATTTAATAATCGCGTTGATTTTATTTTTATTATTGAATATCGCGCGCAGGGACGGATAATCATTCGTCCCCGCGCGCAATGCGTCCATAATCTTCGCATGGATTTTCTTTGCGGTTTTCTGCGAGAAGCCTCCGGCGAGAACGACATAAACCGCCTGCCGCGCGAATTCGTCGGAATCAAAAAGCGTTCCGGTTTTCATTCGCTCGCGGATTGTTTCGAACGAATCAAGGTCGGCGTCAAGCCCGCTTTCAATCAAATGTTTTTCTAAATTAAAAAATTGTTCAGCAGTCATTTTTTTTATGAAACATAGGACATGGGAGTTCAGAGTTCAGAGTTATGAGTTCAGAGTTAGCAGTGCTTAATTAGATTAATAATTAATAATTTAACTCATAACTCATAACTCTGAACTCTCCATTCATACCATGAACGGCAGGTTTTCCAGCGTGCCTTCCGCCACCCTAACATTTACATCTATCATTAAAAATAATCGCTCGCTTCCCGTCATGTCTATGAAAATATTATCCGATAATAAGTGCGACGTATTCACCGACAGTTTTGTCACCAGATGGTCGTCATCCAGCAGTGTATAAATCGGACCCTGGTCTATCGGCGTGTTGTCCCCTATCTCGTGCTCGTTTTGCGGGCAACGCAGCCCGTCCAAAAGGGTTTTGACCCTGTTATCAATATCCGTGCGCGCGACGCCGACGATTTCCGGATGGAGAAGCTGGATTTCCAATTCGGCCAAAAGTTTCAAGTTTGGCGTTATGATAGGATTCCAATCAATTCCGCCGATATGTCGTGTCGAGACAGGCGACTTTGACGGGGTCGGCATCAGATATTTTTGCAGGTTTTTCCAGGGGCTATGTTCCATCAATTTTTTGAGCTGCGGGTGGAATTGCATGCGTATGTCCGCTATGTGTTGCGACCTTTTTTTCGGGTTGGTCAGCAACTCTCCGAAGTATAGCAATTTGAACTTCATCACGAATCCTTTTATTTGCACAGAATTGTATCAAAATCAAGCGAAAAATGCACGCGAAAAATAAATAAAAAACGCCTGATTTTTGCTTGCCCGGAATGGAAAAAGTTGCTATATTTTTATGGAAAAAATCGTCATCTTTCAAACGCCATCCGTCGTTCGTAAAATGGACGTTGCGGGCGATGGCTGACTGGCAGTAAATGACGAAACGATAATCGATAAAAGGATGATTTCATGGCTGGGGAAAACAGGTATACCGGTGATTCTATAAAAGTTTTGAAAGGGCTCGAGGCGGTAAAAAAACGCCCGGGAATGTATATCGGCGACGTGGGGAATCGCGACGGGCTTCACCACATGATTTATGAAGTTGTTAACAATTCTATCGACGAGGCGATGGCCGGTTATGCCGATACGATTTATGTATCTTTGAATCCGGACGGCAGCGCGACGATTCGGGACAACGGCCGCGGGATTCCGTTCGACGTCAATCATGAAACGGGGCGCAGCGCGGCGGAACTGATAATGTGCGAACTGCATGCCGGCGGAAAATTCGACAACGAAGGAGATGGCGCGTATAAAGTATCTGGCGGGCTTCACGGCGTCGGCGTATCGGTCGTGAATGCGCTTTCCACCTGGCTCGAGCTTCGCATTTGGCGCGACGGAAAGGAAGTCATGATGACATTCGCCGACGGCGCGCCGACAAGCGGCGTTAAGGTTGTCGATGAAAACGCGGGCGACAGGCACGGGACAGAGCTTACCTTTCTGCCGTCTAAAACGACGTTCGCGTTCACGGATTTTGAATTCGATACTTTGGAAACATGGCTGCGCGAACAATCGTATTTGAATTCGAATGTTAAAATTATATTCGAAGATTTGCGCGGGACCGACCCGAAAAAATGCGAATTCTATTCGACAGACGGGTTAAAGGGATTCGCCTCTTATTTGGACAAGTCAAAGGAGCTGCTGACGCCGGAGCCCATTCATTTGGTAAGGCAGGTCGATGGCACCTATGTCGAAATAGTCATGAACTGGACGACCGCGTATAACGAGACTTCTCTGTGTTTTACAAACAATATTCCGAACAAGGACGGCGGGACGCATCTTGCCGGATTTAGGGCCGGACTTACGCGCGCCCTCAATAAATACATTTCGGACAAAAATCTGAAAAAAGACATGCAGCTGACCGGCGAGGATTTTCGCGAGGGGCTGACCAGTATCGTTTCGGTGAAAATTCCCGATCCGAAATTCGGCAGCCAGACGAAAGACAAATTGGTGTCCTCTGAAATCCGGCCGGTGGTCGAAAACGCGGCCGGCGAGCTTTTGTATCAATATCTCGAAGAAAATCCGAATGTCGGAAAACTTGTCGTCGACAAGATTATAGAGGCCGCGGCCGCGCGCGAGGCCGCGCGCAAAGCCCGCGACTTGTCGCGAAAGAAGTCCGGACCGGAACTCGGCGGCCTGCCTGGAAAGCTTGCAAACTGTTCCGAAAAGGACCCCGCGAAATGCGAACTGTTTATCGTCGAGGGAAATTCGGCCGGCGGCAACGCAAAAATGGGCCGCGACCGCAAGACCCAGGCGATATTGCCTTTGCGCGGAAAAATATTGAATGTGGAAAGAGTGCGGTTTGATAAAATGCTGGGCAGCGACATAATCGGCCAGATGATAACGACCCTCGGGGCGGGAATCGGAACCGACGATTTCGACATCGACAAAATGCGGTATCACAAAATCATAATAATGACCGACGCGGATGTCGACGGAAACCACATTCAGACATTGCTGATGACTTTCTTTTATCGCCACATGCCGCAGGCAATCGAACGCGGGTATGTTTACATAGCAAAGCCGCCTCTTTATCGGGTTGTGAAAGGCAGACAGGAACGGTATCTGCGGAACGAACGCGAAATGGATGATTATCTTATGGACGCGCTGGCGACCGACGGAATGTTCACGACAGGCGACGGGACGCGGGTTGCTGGCGCGGATTTCAAACGTGTTTTGGGCATGATTCTGGATATGAAAAATATCCTGCAACCGATATCGACAATCATGCCAATCAGATTTGTCGAGGCGTTGGCGTTATCCGGATGTTTATCCGGAACGCCGGATTACGCGCTTGCCGGCCGCATTCTTGACGCGGGCGAGCATGAATCGGAACGCGGGTGGAAAGTGTTTGGGGCAGATGATGGAATTTCTGTCAAAAGAACCATACGAAGCGTCGCGGAGGCCTATATTTTGCCGACTGAAAAATTACAATCCGGTGAAATTCGCGCGTGGTGTCGCATGAATGGCAAAGACGAGGTGATGTCTTTATTTAAGTCGCCTTTAACATTGTCCGTTAAGAATAAAAACCGAATGATTTGGAGCGCGTTTGACCTGCTTGACGCGGCGTTTGAATACGCGCGAAGCGGTCTTTCCATCAACCGCTATAAAGGTTTGGGCGAAATGTCCGCGGAACAGCTTTGGGAAACCACGATGGATCCCGACAATCGAACGCTGTTTCAGGTAAAAATTACCGACGCGACCAAGGCGGACGAAGTAGTGTCGATGTTGATGGGCGATGTGGTGGAGCCGCGGCGCGACTTCATTGTGGACAATGCGCTGAACGCGAACATCGACGTATGACGATAAGGGAATCGAGATGATGCCGGATGATGACAGAAAAGAACAGATAGAATTGATGGGGGAAAAAACCATAGTTCTGATTGCCGTCGAGGAAATGGCGGAGCTGTCCAAAGCATTGCTGAAAAATGTGAACCGTGGCAAGAATAATATCGACGCGATATTTGAAGAGATTGGCGACGTGTCCAACATGTTGGAATTTTTGAAGATGATTTACGGAATATCCGATGAAAAAATTTGGCTGTACGAAGATGAAAAATATATAAAAAAATGGAAACCGAGAATCGAGAAAATGAGGGCCGAAAAGGGAGGCGCGTGAAATGGATGTAAAAATAGAGGCGTCTTGGAAAGAGGCGTTGAAAAGCGAATGGGACATGCCGTATTTCGCGGCGCTGACGGATTTCGTCCGCAACGAGTATATGTCTGGCAAAAAAATTTATCCCGCGCCGGGAAATATATTCAATGCTTTCAACCTATGTCCGATTGATGAGGTAAAAGTTGTGATTGTCGGCCAGGACCCGTATCACGAACCGGGCCAGGCGCACGGTTTATGCTTTTCCGTATTGGCGCCGACAACACCGCCGCCGTCTCTTGTGAACATTTACAAAGAAATACGCGATGATTTGGGGCGGCCGTCGAAAACGAACGGCGATTTGACGGATTGGGCAAAGCAGGGCGTTTTGTTGTTGAATAGCACATTGACGGTTTTGGCGCATTCCGCGGCGTCGCATGCCGGCAAAGGGTGGGAGCAATTTACCGATTCTGTTATACGCGCCATGTCCGCGCGAAAGAACGTAGTGTATCTTTTATGGGGGGCCTATGCCCAAAAGAAATGCGCGTTCATAGACCGCGCCGAAAATTTGGTTCTTACGTCGCCACATCCGTCGCCATTGTCGGCCGAACGCGGATTTTTCGGAAATCATCATTTCTCGCGCGCGAACGAATATCTTGTCGAGCATGGAAAAACGCCGATTGATTGGTAGCGGCGTTTGTAATTACAACAGCGGTATGATTGCGTCCAGAATCCGACCGGCCGCCGGAACGGCGTTGTATGCCGCCGTGCGCGGATGTTTCATCGGCTCGTCGAAAATGACAAGCATGGACCATTTCGGCGCCTCTATCGGAAACGTCGCGAAAAACGCGGCGAGGTTTCTGGTGTCGCTGTATTTTCCGTCAATCCATTTCTGCGCCGTCGAAGTCTTGCCGCCTATGTTCATGTTTCGAATCATCATTGCGGCGGCGCGGCCGGAAGTGTCCATGACTTTCAGCATGATTTTGCGTATCTGTCCGGATACCTCGCGCGGAGCAATCTGTTCCGTCTGCGGTATGAAATCGCGCCGGTAAATAGTCGGCATTATATATTTTCCATCATTCACGATTGCGTTTGCCGCCAACAGCGCGTGCAGAGGGGTCGTTGAAATTCCCTGTCCGAACGCCCAGCGCGAACGGTCCGTCGGCGTATGGCTGGTCGGCAAAGCTTTCACGTCGGTCGCGCCGAAATTCGTCTCGATTTTGCTTCCGAATTTGAGTGCGCGAAAAAAATCGATTTGCGCGCCGTCCGGCAGGGCCAGAGCGATTTGCGCCGACCCGCGATTACTCGAATACTGCATGATTTGCGCTACATTCAGGTTTTTCGCCGGCGGCGCGAATCCTCGCGCCTCGTCGATTTTCCCGCCGCCGACTGGAAACGGGTCAAGAATATTAAATGTTTTCGTTATCGGGATTCCGTGAATCAGCGCAAGCGCTGTATTGAAAATTTTGAATATGCTGCCCATTTCGTAATTGTCGCGCAAAATTCTAAATCGCCAGGAATCTTTTTTATACGCGCCGATATTTTCGGGGTCGAAATCCGGCAGGCTGACCGCGGCCAGAATTTCGCCCGTTCGGGCGTTCATCAGAATTCCCATCGCGGCTTTGGCCTCATATTCCTTTATGGCGGCCGATAATTCCGTCCAGACGACGGACTGGATTCTCGAATCAATTGACAAAACCAGGGGATGGCCGCCGGCCGCCAGTCTTTCATTTGCCATCCGTTCGACTCCATCAACGCCGATTCCGTCTTTATTCACATAGCCGACGATATGGGATATGGAATTGTGCATTGGGTATTCGCGGGTCGGATTTGATTTAACAATCAGTCCTTCGATTCTCTCGGCCCTGATTTTCGCAGCCTTTTCCTTGCCGATATTTTCGCCGAGCTTTATGTCGCCGCGTCCCGATTCAGTTTTTTCCAATTTATTTAGGATTTGCGCGGCCGACATATCCGGAAAAACGGAATGAATGAAATTCGCGACTTTGTCCATGTCTTTTATTTGGAGCGCGTTGGCCGATAAATCGAACGAATAAGTCGTTTTTGCCAAAATTCCGCCGTTCCGGTCAACTATATCGGCGCGCGCCGTTGCGGCGGCATTCGGCGCGGCTCTGCGGGTTATTCGTTTGCCGCGCATTCCGAGGTTCAAGGTGTAGAGGCACAAGAATAAAAATATTCCAAATGTAATAAGAAAAACGATTGTCTGCCGCCATCCGAATCGTCCCGACATATTCGTTCTGATTGATGTTAAAATATCGGTTCCAATAATCGCCATCTTATTCCATATTTCTTGCGGAAAGGACGCGGCCGCTGCCGACAGGTTTGTATTTTGGATAAATCTGCATGACAATGTGTCGCAATGTTTCCGGCTGGACCAATTCATGAAATCGGACGGACGCATTCGCGATGTCTTGTTCCAGCGCGGCTATCTCGCGATTTTTTTTATTTAATTTTTTTTCATCGGAACTGAACATCACGTGAAAAATTGCGACGGCAATCAATGTGATTATAAAAAATTCAACGCCCGTTGAAAACAGCCGTTCATCGTCTTTCATGTGGGAAATTCTATCACAAAGATTTCAGGTATGCAATCACCGCGGCCGACCCGTTCAGGCGCTGCGCGCCGAGGTTTAATTCCAAATTTTTGAATTCGTCAAAGTTTATATCGGCTTCTTTCATCGACAGCAGAACGGCGAGGATTCCGCGCACAATCGCGGAATCTGAAATACCGTAAAATTTGCCGTCTTTGTCGCGCCAGATTTCGACGCGGCTGGCGCAGCCTTTGATTTCCGTCCCTTTATGTCCCGCCGGAATCGGCGGCAAAGTTTTTCCGATGTCCACAAGCGTTTCGAGTTTCAAAACGGGGTCGGTTATAGATGTCAGTAAAGATTTTATTTCTTGATAAAGCATGATTAATTATCAATTGTTTCACCATCCCATTCCTGTCAAATCCAATTCGGCGCGCGCGGTATCGGACATTCTTGATAAATCCCACGCCGGTTGCCAGACCAAATTGATTTTTACCTCTCCGACAGAGGGGATTTTCGCAATTTCGGCGCGCGCGTTTTCCATAATCTCTTCGCTCATAGGGCAGGTCGGAGAAGTCATTGTCATTTTTATTTCTATTTTTTTTTCATCCGCGTTTATATCATAAACCAATCCCAAATCCCAGATATTTACGGGAATCTCCGGGTCATAGACATTTTTCAAGGCGTTTATGATTTGTTCTTTCATAATAGATTAATAATTTGTAATTAACGATTGATAATTCTGTTCGTTGTTTCCGCAATCTGTTCGATTTCCCGCTCTGTGTTCCACCATCCCAGGCTGATACGCGCGCTGCCCTCGATTCCCGACAACTTGTGCAGCCACGTCGCGCACATATGGCCGACGCGCAGGCAAATGCCGTTTGCGCCCATCATGGCGCCGAAATCAAAATGATTCATTCCATCGATTACGAAAGACAGGATATGCGCGCCGGCCGGCGATATAAATTTTATCTTTGAATTTTTTGATAATTCCGCGCGAAGTTTTTGGGTAAGAGGGCGGGCGTCTTTAAGCCCGCGAATTGCGGGCGCCAAGCCCGCGATTTGCGTCAGTGGCAAAGTTCCGGCTTCATATCTTGCGGCGCCGGACGCTTGATACATTCCGCCGCCCCAATTCACCGGCTCGGGCGCGTTTTTCTGAAATAAAATTCCGATTCCGGTATCCGCGCCGATTTTATGTCCGGAAAAAATCAGATAATCGATATCCGATTCCGAGACGTTTATTTTTTCATGAATAATATATTGGCTGGCGTCGACGATTTTTATGAACGGCAGGTCGCGCGGAATTTCCTGCGGCACGCCCAAAACATTTGACATGGCCGTGATAACTATCGCGTCGGCCCTGATTTTTTTTATTTTTTCCCAATCATAATTTAATTCTTTTGTCAGAGGGGCAATTATCGTCTTGCAATGTTTTTCAAATGGCAAACGCGCGGAATGATGGTCCAGGTCGCTGACAATAATTGTTTTTCCAGCAACAGTCCGCGCGACGCGGTTTAGCCCGTCCGTGGCGTTGGATGTGAAAATTATCTGTTCCGGATTGTCCGCGCCTATGAATTCGGCGACGGTTTCGCGGGCGCTGGAAACCATCTCGTCAACCGCCGCGGCGCGCGCGCAGATTCCGCGGCCAGAATTTGCGTATTTATTTGACAAAAAGTCTATTTCGGCATTAATAACGCTTTGTGGTTTCAGCGCGCTGGCGGCCGCATCCGCGTAAATCATACTTTAATTTCCTATTGCTTGCATTTGCGATTTATTGTAATACAATCCGGATGTGAAAGCAACAAAGGGAAGAAAAGATGACTGTCATACATTTGACGGACGGAGGGTTTGACGATTTTATAAAGGAAGGTCTGGCGATAGTCGACTTTTGGGCGTCATGGTGCGGTCCGTGCCGCGCGTTCGGTCCGATATTCGAGACGGCGGCGGAAAAACACGCGGATGTCGCGTTCGGGAAATATGAGATTACGGATACGAACCGCGGCGTTCCTATGAAATATGAAATTCGGTCGATTCCGGCGACTTTGGCGTTCCGGAACGGCGAATTGGCAGACAAAAGAATCGGTTTGATGGACGAGAGCATGTTCGAGGATTGGATAAAAGGACTTAAATTATGAAAAAAGACTATAAA
This sequence comes from Rickettsiales bacterium, assembly GCA_031278055.1. Classification (GTDB taxonomy): domain Bacteria; phylum Pseudomonadota; class Alphaproteobacteria; order Rs-D84; family Rs-D84; genus JAISGC01. Next base: position 14,865 of record JAITLD010000069.1, read on the forward strand.
ACGCTTGTCTTGCCGGAAAAGTATATTCCGAAAAAATCAGAAAAATATATGTCGGTCGAGCAGAAAGCGTATTTTTATAAAATTCTGATGTCGGAAAAGGCAGAATTGGAAACCGATTTGTCCACAAGAATCGACAGGTCCCATCTTGCGCAGAAACTGGACTCCATCGGCGCGATGGACGAAGGAGACGCCGCGACTCTTGCCGTAGAAACGGATTTTGCCATCAAATTGCAGGAACGGGACAGGGCCCAGCTTGGCAATATCAACACGGCTCTTCAACGTCTTGAAGACGGGACTTATGGATATTCGATAGTTTCCGGAAAAGAAATCGGATTAAAGCGATTGATGGTTCGCCCCGTCGCCGTCATGACAATCGAGGAACGTGAAGCGACGGGGGAATAAGGAAATCGGTCGGCCGAATGGAATGCCGCCGCAAACATTCGAAAGTTCCGTCCGCGCGTCCCTAGAATTTCTTGTGCGTTCGGACAAATTCGCGGAGATAATCTAAATCAATATCCGGTAAAATTTCCGATAGGGAATATTCCCGTTTTGTGCCGATAATCGACAGTGCAATAGGTTTTGGTATGGGCGATGTTCCGCGCAGAGTTATATTTGCCCGAATTGCCGCCGAATCATTTTTAATCGTCAGGTTTCCCGTTATATCGGTATGCCGCGCGGCCAAATAAAACGGTCTGGTTGTTCGGAAATCCCCGCCGGAATATTCGCCGGTAATTTGCATTTCTTTAATCGCGGTTCCGCCCCCGTCCAGCGCGACACGAAGCGCGTTTTCCGTATCCAATCGTCCATAGTTATTGACATTGTTATAAAATACATCCGTTCCAAGTCCGACCAGAATCCCCCCGTCGAATGATACGTCGATTATTCCGGTCATATTTCTGCGGATGTCATAGGCTGTCAGGCCGTGCGAATCCAACTCTGCCTCGGCCGTGATGGTTGTATTCTCAATATTAACCGGCGAATCGTTTCCAAATAGCAGACCAGGGACAAAAAATTTGTTCATTTGAATCAGATATTTATATTTTGATTTATTCTTGGAAACGGATAATAACAGATGTCCGTTTTCCGAATCGGATATCGACATTTTTTGCCCGCCCGAATCCAGCGAATAAATAAAGCCGCCGTATGTCGCGCCGTTCAGTTTCACTCCGTCCGCCGTGATGGCCGCATTCGCGCCGAATCCGAATGGCGCGAGCAATGGGTCGCCGGATAGATATTGATTGTCGATGAACTCCGCGAACCATTTGTCGTCAAGCACCTGATCCAAATCCAAGACGGACGTTTTCAGCGATATTCCGCGACCGCCTTTTATTCCTGAAAATTCCATTTCCCCGACTTTGATTTCTAAATCGGAAATCATCTGGTCTCTGTATTTTCCCGAGATTTCGACAGGTATGTTTGATTTTACAAACGGCAGCTCCGCCGTTTCGGTCAGCATTGACAATAGTTTTCGCGCGCTTTTGTGATTAATCGCGAAATTTCCCGCCGAATTTACGACAAGACTCCAATCTGGATTCCGAAAAACAAAAGACATTTCGTCGCCGTTGATTTCCGCGTCGACGGCGCCTGTTGACCTCTTCATTGATTCGGATACAGGCAAGTTAATTGGCAGTGTTTCTAAAATCGCGTTTTCCCGAACGTATTTTACATGCCGGCGCCCATTCTGGAATTTTGCGCTGCCCGTCGTCCCCCCGATTTGAAACTCTACGAATCCGTCGCGATTTCCGATATATTTTTTCAACACATCGATTGAATCCCCGTCGACTTCCGTATTATCCGAATTGAAAGTCATCTGGAAATTATCCGGCGACACGTCCAGGGTTCCGAACGCGGTCATGTTTTTGCCCGCGATGGACCAACGTCCGCAGCGCCAGTTCCCATTATTGCTAGACAAAGTACATCTGACCGATTGCTCGGGCTGGTTTTGATAGAAAGAAATGTCCAGATTGTTTGCCTCGTTTCTGATTATTCGCCCGATTGCTGAAAACGACAGATTTTTATTTCCGGCCTTTAATGTCCCGATATTTATTTCCGAAAAATTGGAATCCATTTTTATAGACAGATTATTTATGTTTTTAATCTGCGGAATTGGCGTTTTTATATTCCCGTCCGCAACTATTTCAAATTCCGAATTATACAGAAATTCCGGCTTGTCCGCCAGAAACGACAGGTCTAAATCGGCATTGTCGATTTTCATTCGCACCGATTTTTTTGTCTGCGCGCCGTTTTCATGCCACAATTTTATTCGCCCGCCGAATGTCGCGGCGCCGCATGTTCCGCGAATTTTGGAAAAGTCGAAAAAGCCTTTACCGTCCCAGTTGAAATTCATCGATAGTCTGGCTTTTCCTTTAACGGCGGGATGTGGGAAATCAAACCATTCGTTCAATTTGTTTGTTTCTATCGACAATGTTCCGTTTGCGGAAATTACGCCCGCTTCGTCCGAGGCTATTTTTCCCGAAATTTTCAAACCTTCGTTCGGATTTGTAATGACGAATTCCCCATTCTCAACATCCATATTGTATTTGTGCCGGCCGGCGCGAATGCGCGCGGAAAAACGTCCGGCGCCCAATGTTCCGGATATGATTTCATAGTCTTTGCCGGCGTAATTCACAATTGAATCATAGAGTATGATTTTATGCCCAAAGTTTGGAATTGATAATATTTTCGCGTCCTTGCGCAAACCGTGAATTTTTATTCCGCTGGTGATTTTCGCGTTGCGCAAATTCAGAATGCTATCCCAGGAAATTCGGAACCTTACCGATTCGATTTCTGAATCTCCTATTTGAACGCTGTTTGCCGCCAGCATGGGCCGCCCGAGCAAAGACAATCGCAAGTTGCCGTTGATTTCAACCGGCATTCCCGCCGCGTTCGACAACATCGCCTCGAAATCCGCGCGAAACCGGTTTAGCGGCAACAACGGCGGCACAATCAGATACGCCATTGCCAGCGCTGACAACACGATTGCGGACGACCAGAAAACTTTATACTTTTGACTCGGACGCATTATCTTTTCAATTTACAATTGACAACTAATATCGCCTTGCGCGACGACCCCTGCCTTATGCGATTCAATATAATTGTAAATTGCCCAATTGTCTCTCTCTTGTTTTTTACATTATATAAACTATAATCGCCGCATGCAAAATAAATTATTTAATCTTTGCGCGCCGTATCGTCCGGCCGGCGACCAGCCGGACGCAATTCGCGAACTGGTCGCCGGATTGAATTGCGGCGACAGAAATCAGGTTCTTTTGGGCGTCACGGGAAGCGGCAAGACATTCACCATGGCGAATGTTATTGCCCAAACGAACCGGCCCGCGCTGATTATGGCGCCGAATAAAATCCTGGCCGCGCAACTTTATACGGAAATGAAAGGATTTTTTCCGGAAAATCATGTCGAATACTTTGTATCTTATTATGATTATTATCAGCCCGAGGCCTATGTTCCGGCAACCGATACATATATAGACAAAGACGCCTCTATCAACGAGCAGCTGGACCGCATGCGACATTCGGCGACCCGTAGCATGTTGGAGGAATCGGATACGATAGTTGTCAGCTCTGTTTCATCGATTTACGGCCTTGGCAGTCCCGAAGAGTATAGCGGCATGAAAGCGGCGTTTTTCACGGGTCAGGCGATTCATATGAAAGACGCGGTCGGGCGGCTTGTCGAATTGCAATATAAAAGAAATGACATTGATTTCAATCGCGGCGATTTTCGCGTGCGCGGCGACAATCTTGACGTGTTTCCCAGTCATTCGTTGGACGTTGGTTTCAGAATCGTGTTTGACGGCGGAAATGTCGAATCGATTTGGGAATTCGACTCGTTGACCGGGGAAAAGAAAGTGAAGCTCGCGAGGACGGCAATTTATCCAAACACGCATTATGCGACCCCTATGAAAACCATGCTGGCGGCTATCGGAGAAATTAAAATAGATTTGAAAGAGAGGCTGGATTATTTTCACGACAACATGAAGTTGATTGAGGAACAGCGCCTGATGGAACGCACTAACTTTGACATCGAGATGATGGAATCGACCGGTATGTGCCGCGGAATTGAAAATTATTCCCGGTATCTTTCGGGGCGCAAGCCAGGCGAGCCGCCCCCGACATTATTCGAGTATCTGCCGAAAGACGCGATTTTGTTCGTCGATGAATCGCACATCACCGTTCCGCAGATAGGCGCGATGTATGTCGGGGACAGGTCGCGCAAGACTGTTCTGTCCGAACACGGGTTTCGTTTGCCGTCCGCGCTGGACAACAGGCCGTTGAAGTTTGATGAATGGGACTCCATGCGCCCGCAGACGATTTTTATATCGGCGACGCCGGACGATTGGGAAATCGGGCAGAGCGGCGGCACTGTCATCGACCAGGTGATTCGTCCGACGGGACTTCTCGACCCGATTTGCGAAATCCGTCCGACATCGAATCAGGTCGGCGATGTTATGGAAGAAATCGGAAAAACGAAAGGGCGGGTTTTGATTACGACTTTGACGAAGAAGATGGCCGAACATCTGACGGATTATTTGGCTGAAAACGGAATCCGCGCGAAATACATGCACTCTGACATCGAGACGTTGGACCGAATTGAAATCCTGCGCAATCTCAGACTTGGCAAATTTCAGGTATTGGTCGGAATTAATTTGTTGCGCGAAGGGTTGGATATTCCGGAATGCGAATTGGTCGCCATAACCGACGCGGACAAGGAGGGTTTTCTGCGGTCGGCGCGGTCTCTTATTCAAACCATAGGTCGCGCGGCCCGCAATGCCGACGGACGCGTGATTCTGTATGCCGATTCAATAACGCCGGCGATGAAAGCGGCGTTGGATGAAACAGCGCGCCGACGCGAAAAGCAAACCGCGTTTAACGCCGCGCATGGAATCACGCCGCAAACTGTGCGGAAATCCGTGTTTTCGGAAATAGCGCCGGATGAACGGACGAAATCTGATGGCAGGACGAAATACCTTTATACAAAAGACGGCGTTCTGGACGCGTTTGCATTGCGCAAGGAAATCAGCAAACTAACGAAAGAGATGAGGGCGCAAGCAAACAAACTTAATTTCGAGCAGGCCGCCGAAATCCGCGACCAAATCCACAAACTTGAAGACGATTTGCTATTGTTGGAATAAAATAATGGCTGATTCAATTTAATTGATAATGAATTTCCGTGCGCAAAACATCTGTTATGGGACGCGTAAACTTTATAAAAAAATCCCGCGATTGCGGGATTTTTTTATGAGTATTGGCGCTGGGCTTTGATTGCCGCCATGCGGTTTTGCAGTTGAATGTTTTTTCGTTTTCCAAAATCCGCCGATAAAGCATGCGCTTTGTTCTGCGGCGTCATTGCCAGTCTGGCAGCATTTTGTGTCGATTGTTTGATTTGCGAAAGAAGATTTTGCATTTCCCACCCAACTAAAATAGCATTGAGCTCGCTACCAGTTTTTCCTTTTTCTAGTTTAATGATATATTTGTTTCCGATATTTGTAAAATCGCTTGTGCCATTTATTATTCTAATCTCTTTGATTTTTCCATCAAAATAGTCTTTTGTGTTATTGTCAAATTCTCCATTTTCACTGGTACCATCATACATTGTCATGAAAGCATTGGCGGTCCCGCGTGCTTCGGAATCGTCAACATCTATAAAAATTGGAATATTAGTTCCATATGAATTTTCCGAAAACTCGCCGTATTGCTTTTGCGTGCAGCTGCATTTATTGGTTCCGGCCATCTCGCAACTGCATGGAGTGTAATGCTCTTTCGGGTCGCACACGCATTCCGGTTGCGGGTCATTCGCGGACGGACAGGCGGACAACATCATCGCCGCAATACCGCCCAAGGCAGTTGCTTTTTTATTCAATTTTTTCATTTTTTATCCTTTTTGTTTTTACAGTTTTACATTCCCCCTCGTTTTCTCAATCCAGACAGTTTGTCGGAAAAGAGAAAATCTTTCAAGACCTATCGTCAATTTTCCAAATCATTGTAATAACATTTGTCTTCATTACCAATAATATTGCCGGAACCTTTCGCAACCTGTGTTCCGAAAAATTCCTCTAATGTTCCGCTGTTGCCGTTGTCGTCAGAAAAAATTATCTCTTTCGTATCGATATAACAGTTTGCCTTACCGGCTCCGCCACCGGCGGGGTCATATTTCGTATTGCTCGGGCATTGCCCGCTTCCGGTGCAAGTTGTATCGCCTCCGGCGCAGACATATCCCTCTAAACACTTGCAGAAATCATTCATGCCTGAACATTCGGTATATTCGTCGGGAATCGTAATGTCGGTCAGCTTGCTACAGCTATCTGAATCTTGTTCCACAGGTTTTCCCCATGAATGCGTGGAGCCCGCTGGACAATAATATCCCGCAATACACTTATTTGCACTTGAATCCTTTGCCGGACACACGCCGCTGGCTGGTGTCTGCCCGTATTGAGTGCATGAATTAGTTTCGGAACAATAATGTCCCGCAGTGCATTTATGTCGCGGCAGATTTCCCCCTGTATTCTCATTTGTTTGATATGTTGTTCCTCCGGCGCTATAATAACCCTGTCCCGCATTTGTGCATACATTTCCATTCGCGTATTGTCCTGCGGGACATGTCAATGCGCATTTTTCATGATTCTTATGGTCATCGGCGTTGGTTGAATTAATATTATAATTGGTAATGCAAGTTTTATGAATATTATTATTATCTGATGAAACATATCCATAATTTACAATGTGCGTTTCG
>JAITLD010000012.1 GCA_031278055.1 Rickettsiales bacterium
GCCTACGCGGGAATGGCAAAACCCTGATGGGTTTTGTAAAAAAAGTGTATGGAACAAAACTGGGTAGCGTTTTTTTTGACAAACAACAAAGTTGTTTGTCATTCCCGCGCAGGCGGGAATAGGGCCTGAAAAGTTCAGAGTTCAGAGTTATGAGTGCAGAGTTATGAGTTCTTAAATTATTAATCAATTAAGCACTGCAATTCTGAACTCATAACTCTGAACTGTTTCAACGATTGTTAATTCCGTACTTGTTTCAATGCCTCCCAAACATCTTTTCTCACACTGGGGTTTGCGATTATGAAATCAGGTTTGTAAATCGGAATGCAGGTAATTTTATCACTTTCGCGAACACGTGTTTTGCCATGATCGCGCGGCAAAACGGCGCCCGCAATTTCCCGCGCCGCTATTGCACCCAATGTCAGGATTTTTTCCGCCCGCGTTCGCACGATTATTTTTTCAATAAACGGTCTGCAAAACATCAGCTCGTCCGCGGTCGGCGTCCTTCCTCCGGCCGGCCGCCAGAACACCAACGGACTGATTGTAATTTCTTCGCGATTAAAACCTATCGCTGTCATCATCTTGTCAAACAATTCCCCCTCGATACCGGAAAGAATCCGACCGGTTTGATCGTCGGACAAAGATGGAATATCCGTTACAACCAACAACCCGGTCGCATTATCCGAAACCAGATTCGGCGGAACGGTATTTTTCGCCACATTGTAAAGAGGATGTTCCACGAACGATTTTATCGCGGCGATAATGTCATCTTGATCAGACAGTTTTTTTGCGGTTTCCAAAATTGATTGATTCGAAGTCGGCGCGGCGCAGGCCCTGGGCACAACAAATGCATTCTTTTTTTGTTCGTCGGTTTTTGATTGCTGTTTGGAATTCGGCGACACCAATTCCCACTCCACCCCCGCCAATGATAAGCTTTTTAGAATATTTTCCGCGCGCATAGCAATTTTTCCTTGATTTCTTAACAACCTTGGTGTATTATAAAGCAGAATACTAAATAAATCCAATCAAGGGAGGAAATTATGAAAGTATTAAAATACGCGCCGCTCGCCCTTTTGGTCGCCTGTGGCGGATCCGTTGTGGAGCCGTCCGACATCAATAATCAGAAAGTTTTTTTCGCTTATGATTCTTCCGAAATCAGCGGCGAGGCAAAGAACAATCTGCTGGGGCAGTCGCTGTATCTGAAAAACCATCCGGATACGAAAGTTCTGGTTGCCGGTAATTGCGACGAACGCGGAACCGTGGAATACAACATTGCGCTGGGGGAGCGTCGCGCGAATGCCGCGAAACAGGTCATCATCAAAGATGGTGTGCCAGCCAAACGCGTGAAGACGGTTTCCTATGGAAAAGATCGTCCGGCGGTGCAAGGCACGGGCGAATCCGTGTGGAAGCAGAACCGCAACGCCACAACGACAGAAATCAAATAGAAATCTGAAAAAGTCAAAAAATCCGCCATTTGGCGGATTTTTTGTTGACACGACAATTAACAACAGCATGAGAGTTCAGAGTTTTTTTGTTATTCCCGCCTACGCGGGAATGACAAAACCCTGACGGGTTTTGTAAAAAAGTGTGTGGAACAAAATTGGGTAGCGTTTTTTTGACAAAAAAAAACTCTGAACTCATAACTCTCTTGTAAATTCCCCTGTCCTAATAATTGTCATTTGGTGGCTTCGGCGGGACTCGAACCCGCACCCTCAAACGAGGAAAAGATTTTAAGTCTTCAGCGTCTACCGTTCCGCCACGAAGCCACATCGGCATTATATTTATTTTTTGCGATAATTCAAGACAAATATGGGCCGCGCCTGTTCCATCAACGCGCGGGCGCGGATGTTTTTATTCCACCACTTTCGCCGTCGGAAAAAATGTCAGCTGGACGGTTTTCCATTTGTCGTATTCGTTTCGCGGCAGCATAGAAAACGGCTGGCATGCGTCGATTGCCAAACGTATCGTATCCAGAACATAGGCGAATGCGGAATCCTGTTCCGCGCGAATTGCCTGTTCGAACCAATAACTTTGCACGCGGCCGTTCGGATATAATTTTATGTGCGCTACCGCGCGGATTTCCGCCAAATCAGGACACTCAGAGTCAATTTGCCAGCACCTGGTCATCGCGACGCGGAACGCGTCGATCACCGATATGGTCATAGTGCGTTCCAAATTCGACACTTCGCGATTGACTTTTATCGTCTGAATTACCGGTTCGGATTTTTTATCGATTTTTGCGTCGGATTTTTTATCGGGTTTAGGATTTTCGGCAGAATTCTTTTTTTCCATATTTTTTAGTTTTGTTTCAAGTCCCGATATTTTTACATCGCGCAGGTCGATGTCGATGATTTTAATTCTATCAGGCGCGATGATTTTCGGGGGCGGCATGACAAACGCGAATCCTACGATAACCAAGGCAATCGTCGCATGCAACAGCACGGATAAAGAAAAGTTCTCGAAGAAAAATAATCTGTTCATTATTCCGTTTTGGTTTGCAACGATACGCTTTCGAACCCCGCGTCTTTAAGGCCGCCCATGGCGCGCATGACAGCGCCGTAATCCGCGTGAGTATCGCCGGCAATCACAACCCACAATTTCGGATTCTCGGCCCGCATGGCCGCAAGTCGGACTATTATCCGGTCCAATTTCATTTTATCCTCGGACAGATAATAATTTCCAGCCTTGTCCACCGATACGACCATCGCGTGTTCGGGCGACGATGGCGCATGGTCGCCAGCCTTCGGCAAATCCAAATCAATGCCGTTGGTCATCATCGGCGTTGTAAACATAAACACCGCCATCAATGTCGCCATGATGTCAATCATAGGCGTCAATTGAATTAAATCGTTTCCTTTGCGGCTATTTCTTCTTGCCATCTGTCAGCTCGTTGTATAAATCGTCGGATTTTTTTGAAAAATACTGATATGCGATCGCGGCCGGAATAGCGACCGTCAGGCCGAGAACCGTTGTTCCCAATGCCGCCGCCAAACCCGGCGCGATTACCGCGATTGAAACGGATTTCGCCGCGCCGATCGAGGCGAAAGAATGCATGACGCCCCATACCGTTCCGAATAATCCGATGAACGGCGCGACGGAAGAGCACATTGATAAAAACCACAAGTTCTTGTCGAACGGCTTTATAATCTCATCCGCAGAGAGATTTGCGTTTATTTCGCTATGCTTCGCCCGATTCCAAAATCGCAATTTTTCAATAATCACATACCATGATATTATGCTGCCGACAACCATGACAATGGAAGAAAACGCGATAACCAGATCCCCCCCCGTGAATAACTCGATCAATGTGAATTTTGTATTCATTTAGTCCTCCAATAGTTTCAGCCACACATCTGGAATGCGGGCGGGTTTAAGTTCATTATTTACATAGACGGCCGTTCCGGTCAATACGGCATAAAGTCCGCCGTCCTTTATGAATTTCTGCTCTACGTCCATGGTCGCGGCCGTATGGCTGGTAAATATTGTTTCGATAATAAATTGGTCATTCAAATGCAACGGCTTCATGTATTTTACATTCAGTTCTTTTATGACAAAGCCGCCGTTTTCATCATTGATATCCCGAAACAGATTCATCCGCGCGCGCTCGGCGATTTCGACATACCGCGCGTGATACACAATCCCGCCGGCATCCGTGTCGGCGTATGCGATTTGGAAATCAAATATGTGCGGCTTCATTTTGTTATCCAATGGAATCTGTAAACCCGCAGTTTTTGTTGTTTTCTTTTTCTATAAAAATCAAAGGCGGCAATAATATCACTAAACATTTTCTTTTTGTTAAAAACAAATTCTTTTCCAAAAATCTTAACCGATTCCTTCCATGTGACATACATCTGGAATTTATCGGGATCCGAATACAGCATGGTATTATAGCACACATTATCAATTTTGTAGTTCATTGCTGGCTCCTTTGGAAACAATGACCATCGCCGGACGCAGCACGGAATCCCCGAACATGAATCCGGATTGCATTTCCTTTGTTATTTTATTTGCGGGAAGATCGGAATCTTCGGTTGAAATCGCATTGTGAAACTGCGGATTCAACGTCTCGCCCGCCGTTTCAATTCGCACGATTCCGATTTTGGCGATGGTATTATCCGCCGCTTTTTTCAGCGTTGCGACGCCCTCGTCGTCGGGCGTATGCTCGACCGCTTTGTCGATTGCGTCAATCAATGGCAAAAAATGTTCGGCAACAGACATCGCCCGCGCCCGCGCGGCGTTTTCCGTATCGTTTACCGCGCGTTTGCGCGTGTTTTCAAGTTCCGCAAGAGTCCTCAGATATTTGTCTTTCATTTCTTCCAATTCGTCGTCGGGTTTTGATTCCGCAATTTGCGTCGGTTCCGTTTTTTTCGTATCTTTGTGTTCTTTATATTCTTTATTTTCCGGCATTTATTATCTCCTTGAATTGCTTGATGTCCAATGACGCGCCGCCGACCAGAACGCCGCCGACATTTTCTATACCCATTATTTCCGCGGCATTTTCAGGATTTACCGACCCGCCGTAAAGGATCGTCGTTTCCGGTAATTCCATTTCATTCAACATTGCCGCAATGTGGTTATGAACTTTTTTTATTTCATTTACGCTTGGAACCAATCCCGTTCCTATCGCCCAAACCGGCTCGTAAGCGATGATGATTTCCGATTTTATTTTTGATACGTCGGGTATCGATTGCCAGACTTGATCTTCGATGACCCGCAGAGTTTCATAGGATTCTTTTTGCTCTTTATTTTCGCCGACGCAAATGATTGGAACAAGCCCGTGATCGAGGCATTTCGCGGCCTTGGCGGCGACGATTTTATTTGTTTCATTGAAATAGCGTCGGCGTTCCGAATGTCCGACAAGCGAGTATTTCGCGCCGGTCGACGCAATCATTTTTGCCGAGACTTCGCCTGTAAACGCGCCGAATTCTTGGGCCGAGCAATCCTCGGCGCCGGTTTTGATGATTTTCGCGCTTTCGGCCAATAAATGAAATGGAACGCACAAAACCGCATTTTCCGGCAACTCCGCGAATTGCGTCAGCATATCCGCCGTGCCATTCATTTTCCAGTTTCCAATGACGTATTTCACAATCTTTCCTTTTTTGTTGATTTTCCCGTTGATTTTTTGCTATAAAACAAACAATAAAGAAATATAATATAAATAAAAAGGAAAATCAATATGTCGTTGCAAGGTTTAAGAAATGCCTCGGAACAAATGTGGGCAAAGCTTTTAATGGGAATACTTATATTTTCGTTCGTCGGATGGGGCGCCGCAAGCTGGCTGCTCAACGATACGGCGGTAAGCTCTTCCCTTGTTCGAATCGGATCGGAAACGGTGAATGTCTCGGACTTTGAGGCCGAGCGCAATCGTCAGTTGGCCCAGATGAGCAAGGAAATGCAAAAGCAGATTTATACCGATAAAAGAACGCAGAATTATTTTAATCAGCAGACTTTGAACAATATGGCGACGCGTATGATGTTAGAGCAGCATGCCGAAAATCTGGGACTTGTCGTATCGCCGACAGCGGTTGCGAATATTATAAAGAGTTCGCCCGAATTTTGGGAGGACGGCTCGTTCAGCACGGATAAATTCGATGCGGTTCTGGATATGAATGGAATTACGGAAAAATATTTTGCGGATGTTTTGCGCCGCCAAGAATTGCGCGAAATGCTGTTGGGGTCGTTGAATACAAACCTGCCAATTCCGGACTTTATGACCGACGCGGTCTACAACACGCGCTATGCCATGCGAAAAATCGAATACAGCACGATCAAGTTCGACGCGTTTTCCGTGGCCGGAAAACCGACGGAGGATGATCTGCGCGAGGTTTATGCGAAAAATCCCAAGATGGTGCCGGAGTACCGCACGATTTCATACATCATCGTCGGCGCGAAAATGAATGTGCCGGATTCGTATGACCGCGGATACGAGGCGGCCCGAAGCATAGAGGATATGCTGGTCGCCGGCGACACGATGAAAGACGCGGCGAAAAAAATGCGGGCGACATACAGGACTTTCGAACCTATGACTATTCAGAAAAGAATCGCAAACGGCTCTGTCGGCGATCCGGTTTTGACCGACGAAATGATGAAAAATCTGTTCGCGATGGAACAAGGGTTGGAGAGCGAAATCATCGAGGCAAAAAACGGATTCGTAATTTTTAGGGTTGAAAAAATCGATCCGGCGCATGCGGTTCCGTTCGGTCGGCGTCGCGGCGAGTTGACGGCATTATGGAGGAAATCGGAACAAGAAAAGCAGGCCTATGCCCGCGCGAATGAAATATTGACATCCGGCAGAAAATTGGCCGTGACGGCGACAGTCGGTCGCGCGAATGGCGCGCCCCTCGAAGTTTTGAATGCGGCTTTTTCCGGGGAATTGAACGGGGGCCGGATTGTTCCAGGAAACGCCGCGTTCCACATTGTCCGCGTGATAGAGGAAATTCCAGCAAAACCTGGCAAATCTAGAAGAAAAGCGATTGCGGCGGAATTGAAAGACGCATTGCCGCGGCAGATTTTGGATGACTATACGAATTTTCTGAATCGCAAATACAAAGTCAGCACAAATGAAAAAATGATGCGGCGGCTGTTCCAGTAATGGGATTGTTTAAGAAACTGTTTGCGAAAAAAATCGATTCTGTTTCTGCGGAAGAAATGTCGGATATATTGATTTCCGCCGATATTGCGCCGGATTTGGCGGGGGAAATCGTCGGAAGGCTAAGACGTTCCGATAATCCGAAAGAGACATTAACGGAATCATTATCAGTCTATGCGAAAAAATTGAGGCGCGCAATGCCGAATCCAAAATCTATTTTGATTGTCGGCGTCAACGGGGCGGGAAAAACCACGACCATCGGAAAACTAGCGTGGCGGTTTAATGCCGCCGGACAAAAAGTTGTAATCGGCGCGTGCGACACGTTTCGCGCCGCGGCGGACGAACAGCTGGATATTTGGGCATTGCGCGCCGGCGCGCGTATTGTTCACGGACACGAGCCGGCGTCTGTCGCCTATAAAACGATAGAATCGATGGATGAAGAAGTGGCATTGTTGGATACGGCGGGGCGTTTGCACAACAGGTCCGACTTGATGGATGAGTTGTCAAAAATAGTCCGTGTGATAAAAAAATTGGATGAAAGCGCGCCGACCGACGTATGGTTGGTTTTGGACGGAACGACGGGGCAAAATGCGCTGAATCAAATCGAGTATTTTAACAAGGCGGTTCCTTTGACGGGATTGGTCGTTACAAAAATGGACGGAACCGGCAAGGGCGGATTTTTGGTGTCTTACGCCGCGCGTGAAAAAAATCCGTTGCCAGTGGTTTATATGGGTTATGGCGAGGAGATCGAAGACTTAAAACCATTTTCGGACGAAGAATATATCGATAGAATGCTTTCAGAGTAGCAGTTGACTTTTTACAAAATCTGTTTTTCATTTCATCCGTTTGTTTTTTTACATGTATGTAAGTGTCCTATGTGATAATTTGTGCGAATATTATGCGGCAAATAATGAAAAGTCTGGGCGAAAGTGTTCTTTTGCGCTGGACACATAATGCCAATTTTTGATATAATTGGACCACAGAGAGATGTCTTTAAGGAAAATATCTATTTTTGTCGCATTTCTTG
>JAITLD010000003.1 GCA_031278055.1 Rickettsiales bacterium
CCCCCCTTTGCGCTCCCTTCCTTCCTGTTTTGCAGGAAACTTTACGCAACCTTGCGGATTGCCTCGGCGGATTCGTTCAGGATTTTTTTCGCCTCGCTGAAAACCAATTGTTTTACCGCGGCGGCAAGATCCGCGGTTTCCATCGATTCCGCCGGAATATTGAAATTGTCCGACCGGATCTGCAATGATACATACGCGCCTATCAGGGACGGGCGGGGCAAATCCTCTATACTGCGGACACTTCCATTCGTTCCTATGCTGAGCTCGTCGGCAAGCGACACAATCTGACGATCCCCGTTCACCCAAACTGTCGCGGCCAGAATCTTATCCAATGCCGTCATTATTTCTTTTATGTTTCTCGCCATCTTTACTCCCCTTTTGGTTGTTTATTGTTTTTGCAAAAATCCTGGGATTTCTGCGGCATTGCCCTTGTCTATACAGCAACTATAAAACAAAACCGATTCGCGCGTCAAGTAAAAAATTAAAAATATTTAAATTTTATTTTATCAAACCATAAAATGGCATAAAATTTTATTAAAATGTCATTGACAACCATAATAAATAATTGTAAATTATTTGGTAACCGACAGACGTTTTTGTATTGCGGTCGGCGGATGGATTGGTAATTGACGGTTGATAGATATGTCTTTATTCTTATCTTCTTTTGTGAACAGGGTTGATGCCAAGGGGCGCGTGGCGGTTCCGGCGACATTTCGCGCGGCGGTCGGATCCGATTCATTTTCAGGCGTGGTTTTATTTCGTTCTTTCACCGGAAAGTGCATAGAGGGCATGACGATGGCGCGGATGGAAATGCTGGCACAGGCCGCCGACCAGATGAATGTTTTCGATACGAAACTGGACGAACTGACAGCCATGCTGTTCGCGGACGCGCGGCAACTGGCGTTTGACGTTACGGGCAGAATCGTGGTGCCGGCCGACTTGTTGGCGCACGCGGGGATCACGGACGGTGCGATGTTTGTCGGGCGCGGAAAATCTTTCCAAATTTGGGAGCCCCTGGCATTCGCCGCAACGCAGTCTGAATCCTTGGCAAAATTGCAAAAAGAAAAGCCCACATTGACCCTGCGCCAGTAAGGTGTTATAATTTTTACATGAAAAAAATTCTGTATCTGGTCGCCGGTCCCAACGGCAGCGGAAAAACCACATTTGCCATCGAATTGCTGAGGAAAGAGAAAATGCTCTTTCTGAATGCGGACGACATAAAGGCCAGAAAAAATTTGTCTTCCATACAGGCGGGAAAGGAATATTTCAGAGAGCTTGGGCGGATTGTGAAATCTGGAAAATCGGTTGTGCTCGAAACGACTCTGTCCGGAAAGAATCACAGGAGATTCATGAAAAATTTTATGGCGGCCGGTTATGAAATCCGCCTGTTCTACGTATTTCTGGACAACGCGGAATCATGCGTCGCCAGGGTTGTGTTGCGTGTCGCCAAGGGCGGGCACGACGTTCCGGCGGAAGACATAATCCGCAGGTACGAGCGAAGCAGAAAAGAGTTTTTTAATGTGAAAAATAAAATGGACTCTTGGGTTCTGGTGTATAATGGAACGGATAAATGCGAAGTTGTGGCGAAAGGGAAGGGCAAGGTCGCCCAAGTATTGAATGAGGACCTGTATGATGATTTCGCGAAAGGCGCGGACAAATGAACAAGAAAGACCATGAGCTGGTGGATTTTATGATGCGGCTGGCAAACAAGGGCGCGCGGCGCGCGCAGAAAGAGGCGCGTAAAATGGGGTTACCGAATGTGTATTTCATCGGGGGACGCCCCGTTTACGAGATGCCGGACGGCGAGCTGCGGCTGAAATACAAATATATTCCCGCAAAAAAATCATAGTATTATTCTGTATGTTTTTGTGATATAATTTGGCAAAGAGAGAATGAGAAAAATATTGGCTGTTTGGGTTATTCTGCTTGCGATTGTGTTGTCGCAGGCGACGATTGCGGCGCAAGCCGCCTCTTCGGTTTATTCTGGAAAATCCGCAGAATATAAGAATAAAATTCGCGGCAATTTTAGTAAGCTCGAGGATAATTTGTTTGATTTCAAATCGACGGTTGCCCCCGATACCAGAAGAGCTGACTTTGAGAGAGACGTTGATATTTTAATAACAAAATGTAAGAATGAAAGCCTGGAGAATGGATTATCAGATAAGGATGCGAATGAATTATGCGGGGATTACAAAGGAGTGTTTGACGGGTTGGAGAAAAATAAAAGAGATGCTATTGAAAAATTTGACAAACAGCAGAATAAGGCGAAATCCGCTGTTTCATCATCCTCAAACAAGGTGATTAATGCGATGTTTGACGCAACCAATGCTGTGAAGACAATGAATAGCGAGCAGTTGAGGAGCGCGATTTCGGAATTGAAAAGCGCGGCATCCAACTTGAAACGGACGGTCGGCGGAAAGAACAACGATACTATGTTCATAGAATTGACGCAAAATAATGATTTGAAAGACGCCGTGTCCGGTTTGCTTGACGCGCTGCAAAATGCGACGTCCGATAACACGGGATTGCAAAAGTCGTCTGCGGCGATAAGCAGAGCTTTGGAGAAGACGTCGAATTCAAAAGATACGGCAGAGTTGGGCATGGCGTTGGAGGAAACCGCGCAGGCGTTGACCGATGCTATGAGTGTGTTGAAAGAAATTCCAAGTGATGCCATTGAAACGGAAG
>JAITLD010000007.1 GCA_031278055.1 Rickettsiales bacterium
ATTTGTGCCTGTTGCAAGGAAAAATAAGCATAATTCTTCGTCGTTTTTTCTTTGTTTTTTAGATGCCAATTCTGTCTACGATTTGCTTGACATGCACAATTCCCGCGTAGGCGGGAATAAAAAAATGGCTTTTGACTAGCATCCTAGGAGGGATATAGTAAAAAAGCCATGAATAGTTTATGCTGAAAAAATGGGCCAGTTCATGAATAATCGTATCGCGGTCGCCGGACTGCATGACTTTCAATAGTTGCTTACTTAAATTCGTCCAGTCCAGATATCCGCGCGGCCGCGTATTTTGCGTTCAATTCTTTCCTGTGTGCCTTGGTATAGGCGCGCGCCTCGTCAAAAGTCATTTCAGTCATTTTTTTCATATTTTTCGCTCCATTCTTTTTTGCCGACCTTGAACAATGTTCACTCTTTCTTAAACTGTATGTCTCTGAGTTTTTTATATTCGCCGTCGCGCATGGATAATTCCACATCTGTTCCGGTCTCTACAATCCGTCCGTCCTTTATTACACAAATCATATCGGCATCTAGAATCGTCGACAGGCGATGGGCGATTACGAACGTCGTCCGTCCGGCCATCAATTTCTTCATGGCGGATTGAATCAGTTTTTCAGATTCGGTATCCAATGCGCTTGTCGCCTCGTCCATCAATAGAATAGGGGCGTCTTTCAAAACGGCGCGCGCAATGGCAATGCGCTGCTTTTGTCCGCCGGATAGCAAACTTCCCCGCTCGCCGACCGGCGTCTTGTATTTTTTAGGTAATTCCATGATGAATTCATGCGCGTTGGCGATTTTCGCGGCTTCGATAATTTCTTCGCTTGTCGCGTCCGGCTTGCCGTACCGAATGTTCTCTTCGATAGTCTCGTTAAACAGGAATACATCTTGCGACACTTCCGCTATATTTTTTCTGAGACTTTCCAATGTGTATTTTTTCAAATCTTTTCCGTTGATCAGAATTTGCCCTTTATCCGGATCATAAAATCGTTCCAACAGATTGAACATGGTTGTTTTCCCGCCGCCGGAATGGCCGACAAACGCGCATATTTTTCCGGAATCTATAGTCAGGTTTATGTCATGCAAAACATAACCGTCGGTTTCATTGTATGCAAATGACACATTTTTATACTGAACTTTCATCTTTTTGCCGACAAGATCGATGGCATTTTTTTCATTACGGATGGACGGTCGGCTGTCTAGGAAATCAAACAGAACCTCCGCCGCAATCAAGCCCTGCTGAATTCCCTCGTTAATTCCGGTTGCGGATTTTGCGGGCTTGTATGCGGCGGTCAGCGCCAGGATGAAGGCCGTAAAATCGCCGGTTGTCAGGGAACCGCCGGAAATAAAATGTCCCGCGAAAATGAGCGATATTCCCAACCCGACGGAAATAACCAGTTCCATCAACGGGGCGCGCATGGCCGCGACTTTGGTCGTTTTATACGAATTAATAATAGACCGATCGAGAATTTCCCCGAACTGCTTTGATTCGTGTCCTTCCATACCGAATGCCTGTATGGTTTTCAGGCCGGACAAGGTTTGATTGATATGATGGCTGGAATTGTTGGCAATCCCAAAATATTCGCGCGTTTTTTTATTTCTGTATCTTGTGATTATCATCAGCGGGATTATCAACCCCGGAATCAGGAAAAGCAGAATCATCACCATCTGCGGGGCATACCACAACATCAAGCAAAGCATTATAAGAAGCGAGGCCAAATCCTGAACTATTCCAATAATCTGTCCGGTCACCAGATTCAGAACCGCGCCGGCCTGAATGCCAAAATAGTTCATGAATTTTCCAACGCCGTTTTCCTGAATATTCGCGATATTTGTGCGGATTATGTGCCGATATATTCTATCCTGCAATGCGGCGGATGTTTTTAGTCCGGTTTTGGACATGACCAGGGATTTGATGTAATTGAAAAGACCTTTCAAAAAAAACGCAAGAATTATTTGCAGTCCGATTACAACAAGCAGATTCATGTTTTGCGAAACAAATCCCTGGTCGATGACTTTTTTTACCAGTGTCACGGAATAACCCTCAGCGGCGGCGGCGATGACGGTGCAGATTATCCCCAAAAGCAGCCATTTCCAATATGGTAATCCGACCTCGCGCCAGACGCGGCCGTAAAGGGACCATTTGATTCTGTTTTTTTTATTGGCCGGTTTGAAGAAACTTTTTATTTTATTCGATATTTTTTTCATAGTGTTTTTAATTATAAAACTTCGTGCCCGATAATACAATATCCCCGGATTAAATTATAAAATAAATTTATCGCGCGTATCCGTTCGGAACAACCATTGTTTTTGGAATATGGCGCATACATAATCATTCGTCATCGAATCGGTGGGAAGCAGTCCCCGCCGCCATCCGGACAACATGATCCATTCGGCGCGTCCTCCGATGTGACGCTGGAATCGAAATTTTCGCCCGGGCAACATCCGTTTTCATCGGGCGACGTCCCGCCGTCGCATGTTATCGCATCATCGACCAGAGGCTCGCTCTTCGGTTTTGAGAATTTGTCGTTTGGATTTTCGAGATATGTTTTATTTCCATCGGAATCAGTCTTGTATTTCATTCCCAGAACTTGCTCGTTATATTCCTGAACATTGTTTGTTTTGTTTATCACGCCGCTTCCGTCGGATTTTATGATTCCCCCTACGTCTTCAAGTTGCTTGTTATACGCATCGCTTGCCGCCAGACTTTTTGATTGATATTGTTTAAATCCTTTCATCAGCGTGTCCATTCGTGCGTCTTTTATTTTTTCTCCGGTGCCGTCCATATAGGCGGCGACTTGCCCGATTAAAGTTTCCGGACTACCTCGTCCAATTGTAATATCCTGTCCGAACACCTGTTTTTTTGCTACCGCATAGCTACTATCAGGCGTGATATCCCCGGGGCCGCATTTGTTGCCGTCGCACCATGCGACAATCAGGTCGGTCGGCGAATATACCGTTATGCGGGTTCCAGCCGCGATGGAAAATGGCGGTTTGGTATTATCCATCATGTCGATGAACAATTTTTCCGTCA
>JAITLD010000016.1 GCA_031278055.1 Rickettsiales bacterium
GCAACCAGCACGAATTTTGATCAGGAATGGCTGAATGCCAGACTTGGAACGACTGTCGGATATACGGGGTGGTTTATGAATGTCGGATACGAAGTTGAATCGAAAGATTTTAGAATCGGTGGCTCGATGAATATGCTGTTTTAATGCGCGGAATTTATTTGTGTTTTACCCGTGCGGATTTAGTTATCGAAGACATGATTATTATTTGCTGATTCGCAGTTGCCCGCAGGCCGCGCCGACATCTGTCCCGCGTTCTTTCCTGATTCGCGAATGAATTCCGTTTTTTATCAGGATATCTTGAAATCTGTGCGTTTGATTTCCGCTGGACGCGGTCCATTCGCATTCGGCGACTGGATTCCATGAAATCAGATTCACCATGCAGAGTTTGTTTTTTAATATAGAGGCGAGTTCTATCGCATTCTCTTCGGAATCGTTGAATCCGCCAAGCAGTATGTATTCAATCATCAGCTGGCGGTTGTAAATCGCAGAGAAATCGAACGCCGCGTCCAAAATGTCGCGAATTTTATATTTTACGGCAATCGGCATGATTTTTTGGCGTAGCTCGTCGTTCGGGGCATGAAGCGAAATTGCCAGGTTTATTGGTTCGTCCAATTCTTTCAGCCGCGCGATTTCCGGAACAATGCCGCAGGTGGACAAAGTTATGCGGCGCCATCCGATATTTAACCCGTTGTTTGCGCGCCGCATGAATCCGATGACATTGTCCGTATTTTGCAACGGCTCGCCCGTTCCCATGATAACTATGTGCGTCACATCGTTTTGTTTTTTATCGCCATTGGCCCGCGTGCCGGCACCCTTGCGAAGCTCCCACTGGCAGCGCAGAACCTGCGCAAGCATTTCGTCCGCAGTAAGGTTTCGTTTCAAGCCGCATAGCGTGCTGGCGCAGAACTTGCAGCCCATCGCGCAGCCGGCCTGGCTGGACACGCATACGCTGTTTCCATAATTCGTCCGCATTAGGACCGTTTCTATTTTTTCGCCGTCTGAAAGCTCGAACAGAAATTTCGACGTCGCGCAGTCCGACGAATTCAAAACGCTTCGGTCTTCGATAGGTAAAGTTTGAAATGATTTCGCTAAATTTTGTTTTAACTTCGCGCTGATATTTTTTATATGCGAAAAATTTGGAACTCCTTTGTCCAGCCATTCGCGGATTTGTTTGGCGCGAAATTTCGGCTCGCCCAAATCCGCGATAATTTTTTCAATTTCCGGCAAAGATTTGCAAAATAAATTTTCCATATCGCAAATGATAGCATAAATTGTGAATCTAGCCATAAATTTGAAATTTTTTTATAAATTGTTATTATGTTGATATCATGACGCATGAATATGACGGATTGGAGAAACAGTTTATGATTCGTAACGCCGAGATAGAATCTCGGCATTATGAAGAACAGGCCGAGAAATGTCTCAGAAAAATTTTTGACGATTCTTGCCAGGCATATTCCATCGTGTTGCTATTGGCCGCGCGTGTTAATGCGTATCAAACGTATATCGAAGCGTTAAGGCGGTCTGAAAGAAGTTAGTTATTTAATTTTTTTCTCAGATTATTCCAGTAATCCAGACGTTTTTTGATGTCGCGTTCGAATCCGCGCTCGATCGGTTCATAAAACGTTTGTCTCTTCATTGATTCGGGAAAACAGTTTTGACCGGAAAATCCCGATTCTGTGTCAGGCTCGTAAACATAATCTTTTCCATACCCCATTTCTTTCATCATTCTGGTCGGGGCATTCAAAATATTTTTCGGCGGCATTAAAGACCCGTATTTTTCCGCCGCAGCCCAGGCGCGCATTTTTGCCTTGTCATTGCGGTTGCTTTTCGGCGCAGTGCCAAGATATATTACAAGTTCGGTCAGTGCGATATCGCCCTCTGGACTTCCCATTCTTTCATAAACCTGCCAACACGCAAGCGCAAGCTGCACCGCCTGCGGGTCGGCGAGGCCGACATCTTCCATTGCGAATCGCGTCAGACGGCGGAACAGATACATAGGGTCTTGTCCGCCAGTCATCATGCGGGCCACCCAATAAAGCGCGGCATCCGTGTCCGACGCGCGCAACGATTTATGCACCGCGCTGATCAGATTGTAATGTTCGTCGCCGGTTTTGTCGGATAACATTGGTTTTTTTTGAATCACGGAATCCAAGGATTCGGGCGAGAGGATTCCGCTAAATTTCGCATTGTTCAAATATTCGATTGTATTTAATAGAAAACGCGCGTCGCCGTCCGCCATCTCGGCCAGATGTTTTTTCGCGTTATCGTCAAGCGGCAGTTTTCGTTCTAAAAATTTTTCGGCGCGTCCGGTCAACTCTATCAGATCCTCGGTGTCGAGCGGTTGCAAAACCGCAACATGACATCGCGACAACAACGCGTTGTTTAATGAAAAGCTGGGATTTTCCGTTGTCGCCCCGACAAACACAACTGTTCCGTCTTCAAGATATGGCAGCAAAGTGTCTTGTTGCGTTTTATTGAATCTGTGAATCTCGTCGATGAACAGCAATGTGCCGCGTCCGATTGCCTGTTCCATTTTTGCTGTTTCCATCACTTTTTTGACATCAGCAGTGCCCGAAAAAACAGCGGACATCGCCATAAAAGTCATATTTGTCGTATTGGCCAGCGCCCTCGCTATGGTTGTTTTTCCGCACCCGGGCGGTCCCCATAAAATCATGTTGGATAATCGGCCGCTGTCCGCCATTTGGCGTATGATTCCGTTTTCGCCCAACAGATGCGGCTGTCCGGCGATTTCGTCGATTGTTTTCGGTCGCATTCTGTCGGCGAGCGGACGATTGGAAGATTCTGATTTTATTGGCATTTTACTTTAATTTTACTTTGATTTTATTTTATGTTATGATTATAGCATGAAAAAGGTGGAAAACAATATACAATACAGGTCAAAAATAAAAGAGAGCGGCCTCGCCGCCGATTTTACTGTGGCGGTCGCAAATCTGGCGGCTGCGGCCGTGAAGGCTAATCCTCGCCTGACCGTTGATGAAGCTGTGCGCCAGGCAACTGAATCATTGCGTCGAATAAAATCAGTTCAGCTGACTGCAAAACAAGTTGCCGATTCGATAAAGCCGACATATATTGTTTGTTTTGAAGATGGGACAAAGCATACGATGTTGCGCCGGTACATCAAGCGCCGTTTCAATTTGACGCCTGAACAATACCGCGCGAAATGGGGATTGCCTGACGATTATCCGTTTGTCGCGCCGTCTTATTCGGCCAAGCGGACAAGGATTGCGAAAAAATCGGGCCTGGGCAGACATCGCTGATTCCAAATTAAAACTTAAATCTGATACCACAAAAGATGTATAATTTTATTAAAAAAAGCGCCGCTTTGTGGAAAAAAAACGGCGCTCTTTGTGGCAGTCGAACCGGTTATTATTTGCTATGGCTACAACTCTCGCCCACGATTTTGGCAATTCTCTTTTTTTCATCTTCGACAAGTTTTTCAAAATTATTGTTAATGACTTTGGAATAATTGAATACATCGCTAATT
>JAITLD010000017.1 GCA_031278055.1 Rickettsiales bacterium
GAAAACTCCGTGCGCGGTTTCCAGGGCGCCGCGCCGCGCGTTTCCGTCGATTGCAATAAGATTAAATTTCAACGACATTTTTATTTATCTTTTCTAAATAATAAACAGCAGTCGCCATACGAGAAAAATCTATATTTTTCAAGTATCGCATGCGCGTATGCGCGTTTCATTTCATCTGTCCCGAGAAATGCGCAGACCAGCATAAAAAGCGTAGATTTCGGTAAATGAAAATTTGTCAGCAGAACATCCGCAACCTTGAACTCGTATTCCGGCGTTATGAAAATATCGGTTGCGCCGGAAAAAGGCTCCACTTGGCGGGCCTTTACAGCGGCGCTTTCAAGCAAGCGTAGCGACGTAGTCCCAATCGCTATCACGCGCCTTGCGTTATTGATAATTTCCGCCTGTTCTGCATTTATCAATCCCCATTCGCTATGCATTTTATGATTTCGCGTGTCGGGGACTTTGACTGGCATCCACGTACCGGCTCCGACATGAAGGGTTATGTTTACGATTGTCGCCATATCTTTGATTTTCGCAATCATATCATTTGTAAAATGCAGCCCCGCAGTCGGCGCGGCCATACTGCCCGATTGATTCGCGTAAACCGTTTGATACCGCTCGCGGTCTATATTATTTTCCGGCCGTTTGATATAGGGGGGGAGGGGCATTTTTCCGACACGCTCCAAAACATCGAAAACATTATCTGAATCAAATTTTATCAAAATTCCGCTATCCTCATTTTTATCAACAATTTCTATTTCTGTGCCATCATTTAATTTCAGACGATTTCCTATTTTTAATTTATTGAATTTTTTGCATAAAGCCCACCAAAAAACATTCCTATCTTCTTTACGAGAAGAGGCGGGGGAGGCGGGATTAGTATGCAAAGTGATTTCGTATCCGTCGGCGTCGAAACGGCATGGAATGACTTTGGTATCATTGAAAACGACCACATCCCCTGGTTGCAAAAAGTTAATAAAATCGACCACCCGCCTATCTTGCAAAAACATTTCCGCATTTGGTTTTACGACCAGCATGCGGCTGGCGTCGCGTCGCTCCAATGGCTGCTGCGCGATCAATTCGTCTGGCAAAGAGAAATCAAAATCAGACACCAGCATTTATGAAACTTTGCAATTTCGGAACGATTACGGCCACAGCCTGCGCCAGCGTGCCGTTAAATGAAAAACCCGCCGCTAACAAGTGTCCGCCGCCCCCGAACTCGCCGGCAAAGCAATTGATTGGCTTGTTCTTGCTACGAATACTGACCTGAATATTGCCTTCATCAACTTCTTTGAACATGGCGGTCGCCTCGATATCTTTAATTGATAAAATCTGCTGATGTAGCCATGCGGTTTCGCGATGGGGACGTTGCACTTCGTCCGTCTTTCTAACACTAAATGCCGCATATCCGATTTTGTTATCATCGGTGAATAACGCGCGACCTAGCGTTTCGATGTTATTCGAAAAAGTTTCCTTTGTTTTTTCCGAAATCTTTCGCACGATTACGGTGTGATCGAATCCGAACTCCATCAAAGCGGCGACTGTGCGCAATGTCGCGGGCGTCGTGTAGTTATATGTAAATCCGCCGGTGTCCAAAAAAATTCCCGCATACAAAAAACTTGCAATTTCCTTTGTTATTTTCCATCCGTTATCTAATGCCATATTCGCGATGATTTCGCATGTCGCCGCCACCTGCCTGATGATATTTATGTCCGCGTCCTCGGCGCTGTTCAAATGATGATCTATTTTGATTTTACGCTTCGCGTTGGCCCAGATTGCGCGCGCTTCGTCGTCGATTTGATTGTTCACATCCGCAGTATCCAACAGAATAATCAAATCGAAAATATTATCTTTTATATCCTCGGCTTTTTTCATCCACCAGCCGTTTGAAACCCAGCGAAGATTATCCGGAATCACGCCTTCAAAAACCAGGACGGGTTCTTTTCCAAATTCATTTTTGGAAAAATATCCCATTGACAACAGCGCGCCCATGGCGTCCCCGTCCAAATTTTTATGCGCCATAATCGCAATGCTATTCGCTTTTTTTATTTCATCTAACATGTTCAATCCTCGTCAATTAACAATTATTCGCAACCGAACTCTTAACTTTATTTAATATATTCCAATCCTTGCTCGGCGTAATGTTCCGCATTGATTTCCCAATCTTCGACGCGGACAAATAGTTTTAATCGCGCGTTGACGCCCCATTCGTCTTGAATCTCGTGCCGCGCGGCGGTCCCGATTTTTTTCAATTGCGCCCCATTTTTTCCGATAACGATTTTTTTGTGGCCATCCGTTTTTACATAAATCGTCTGCGCGATTTCAAGCACGCCGTCAAAATCCGTATCGACCTTGTCGGTCGATACATGAATTTGATACGGTAGCTCCTGATGGACGAACTTATAAATCTTCTCGCGTGTCATTTCGGCCAGCCATAATTTGTCCGGAACTTCGACCGAATCCTGTGGGTCAAACAAATACGGCGATTCCGGCATGACGGCGGCCAATGTGGAAAACATAGAATTCAGTCCTTGTTTCTTCAATGCGGAAGCCATAAATATTTCCTTAAAAATTCCCATGTCTCCCAATTCGCGCGCCAACGGCAGCAGACTTTCTTTCTTAACAGCATCGACTTTATTGACGACCGCGTAGACATTGCGGACGCGTCCGGCGATTTGCGCCAAATTGCGCGTCGTCTCGGTAATTCCATGCTTTGCATCGACCAGAACCAGAACCGCGTCCGCCTCGTTTATGGAATCTGTCGCGGATTTTACCATCGCTTTGTCTAATCGGCGCGATGGGTTGAATATTCCGGGGGTATCGACGAAAATCAATTGCACACCATTAAACATTTTTACGGCACGCAAACGTGTCCGCGTGGTCTGAACCTTGCGCGAGACGATTGAAACCTTGCGTCCCATGATTGCGTTCATCAGCGTAGACTTCCCCGCATTCGTGGGGCCGATAATCGCGACAAATCCGGATTTTGTTGCCATATTTCGGCCATTTTATCAAGAAAATGCCAAATTTGCAAATAGAACTTGACAAGTATTAAAGCGGATGTAGAATATTCGACATTAAAAATAAGGACAAAAAAATATGAAAGGAATTATAAAGCGCGGAAAAAATTCGGTTCCGTTTTTACCAGGCTTTCCAAAAATGACACAGGAATACAAGGCTGCCGCGGATGACCTATTTTTTGCGCGCAATGTCTCGGCGCTTGAAA
>JAITLD010000048.1 GCA_031278055.1 Rickettsiales bacterium
AAATAATTATCTGATTGTCTTTCATTTCGTTTTCCTTTCGGTCATTTGCAAAATTTTTCTTGAAATGATATTCGTTTTCAAAATAAAATCGAGCGCATCTGCGCCGTGTGGAACGCGGATGTCGGGCGCATAGCCTTTCAATTCTATATTTTCGAAAAACATAACTATCATTTTTATCCCTTAAAAGGAATTTCCGCCAGCGGCATGGACAATGGACAGATGTGTAAAATTTTGTTCTTCTTGTTCCGATAAAAACCTGTCCCAATATCATACCATGCGAATTTTATTTTTCACACCTTTAACGCGTTTATGAACGCGGTCTGCGGGATTTCGACATTTCCGAATGTCCGCAGGCGTTTCTTTCCTTCTTTTTGTTTTTCCAAGAGTTTCCGCTTTCGCGTAATGTCGCCGCCATAGCATTTCGCAGTGACGTCTTTTCGAAATGCCGCGATTGTCTCTCTTGCGATGATTTTTCCGCCGATCGCCGCCTGCAATGGAATCTTGAATTGATGGCGCGGAATCAAATCCTTTAATTTTTCGACGATTTTCCGCCCGCGCGATTCCGACGACGCGCGGTGGCATAAAAACGACAGCGGCTCTACGTTTTCTTCGTTCACCAAAATCGAAACTTTCACAAGGTCCGAAACCTCATAGCCGCATAGTTCGTAATTGAAACTGGCGTATCCTTGCGACAAACTTTTCACCCGATCGTAAAAGTCGAATACGATTTCGGCCAATGGAAGTTTATAGACCACGACCGCGCGATTGCCGATGTATGAAATATTTTTCTGAATGCCGCGCCGCTCGACGCACAGGCCGATAATGTTTCCCATATATTTGTCAGGCATCATGATGGTCGCCGTGACCCATGGCTCTTCTATAAATTCAATCAATGTCGGATCCGGCATGTCGGCGGGATTTTCCAAATCCTGAACCGCGCCGTTTCTCAAATGCAGCTTGTATAAAACGCTCGGCACGGTTGAAATCAGATTCAATCCGAATTCGCGGGACAGGCGCTCGCTGATAATTTCCATGTGGAGCAATCCGAGAAATCCGCACCGCAATCCGAATCCCAGCGCGGATGATTTTTCCGGCTGGAAAACAAACGATGAATCGTTCAGGGCCAGTTTTTCCGCGCTGTCTTTCAAAACGGGATAATCCTGCGCCTCGATTGGAAAAAAAGACGAGAACACGACGGGAATCGACGGCTTAAAGCCAGGCAGCGCGGGAACATCCGCCGCGGCGTCGGTAATCGTGTCGCCGATTTTGCAATCGTCGATAGTTTTCATTCCGGTGATTATGAATCCGATTTCGCCCGCCCCGAGTTCGTCGGCATATTCCATTTTCGGGGCGAACCATCCTATTTTATCAATTCCATATTTTGCGCCCGTTTGCAGAAATTTGATTTGCTGGCCCCGCCTGAATTTTCCATCGATAATTCTGACCAATACAACCACTCCCAGATAGGAATCATACCAAGAGTCGACCAATAGGGCGCGCGGCGCGCCATTCGGGTCGCCCGCGGGCGGCGGCAATTTTTCGATTATCGCATCCAGCAGCTCTGTCACCCCCGCGCCGGTCTTTCCCGAAACATGCAGGGCGTCTCCGGCGGGCAGGCCTATCACATCCGCGATTTGCCGTTTTGTCTCTTCGATATCCGACGAGGGCAGGTCGATTTTATTCAACACGGGCAGAATTTCAAGATTGTTTTCTATCGCAAGATAGGCGTTCGCCAATGTCTGGGCCTGAACGCCCTGCGTCGCGTCGACCAACAGAACGGCGCCCTCGCATGCGGCCAGCGATCGCGATACCTCGTATGTGAAATCAACATGGCCGGGGGTATCCATCAGATTCAGAATGTGGCCCTTGTATTTCAGACGGACGGTCTGCGCCTTGATTGTAATCCCGCGCTCGCGCTCTATATCCATAGAATCTAAAACTTGTTCTTTCATTTCGCGCGAAGCCAGGGCGCCGGTATATTCAATCAGCCGGTCGGATAGGGTCGACTTACCGTGGTCAATGTGCGCGATTATCGCAAAATTTCTTATTTCTTTCATCATTATGTGTTATTCCGTAAATTCGCGCGGCACGGCGCGGCCGTATCAGGCGAGCACTACGGAATATAATCCTTGTTCTGCGGCAATATTAATCCCGTAGCCATTTTTTTGCAAGGGAAAAATGAGGTAATCAATTAAGCACTGCTATTCCCGCCTGCGCGGGAATGACAAAACCCTGACGGGTTTTGTAAAAAAAAGTGCGTGGAACAAAACTTAGCAGCATTTTTTTGACAAACAACTGACGGGTTTTGTAAAAAAAGTGCATGGAACAAAACTGGGTAGTGTTTTTTTTGACAAACAACAAAGTTGTTTGTCATTCCCGCGCAGGCGGGAATAGGGCTTGAGAGTTCAGAGTAAAAACAATTATCAATTATAAATTATAAATCAATTAAGCACTGCAATTCTGAACTCAATTTATTTTTTAAGTTTCTTGAACTGCGGCGTTGATTTGGCAATCTTTTTATCTGCTGTTTTGAAGTGGCGTTCAAGTTTTTTTATATCTGACGCAGGTGGTAATGCCTCTGGTTTTATTCCACGCTCGCCCAACATTCCGCGAACCGCCGTGTTGTTTTGGATATGTTCGCTTGTTATCGTTGGCTCGCCATAAAGATTCTTCTGTTTCACATTATGATTTGTCATTTCCGTTGCAAGATTTTTTGCTGCAATGATAACGGTTGGCATAAAATCCGCTAACGGTCGATTTTTTGGCAGGCCGTGCTTGCGCTTTATCTCCTGTGTCCGCAAACCGCCAAAAAGCGCCGCATCGCCCTTGGAGCGAATTTTTGCAAAGCCGTCATTATCAACGCCACGTTCATAAATCAGCTTTGATAATTCCGTTTCGCTGGCGGTCAATTTCGCACGGGCTTCCATTCTTTCGCTCAGTGCAAGCCGTTCTTCAATAAGTTCTTGTTTCCGCGTTTGAATTGCGAAATATGTTTGCGCAAAAGCGATTGTTTCTTTGCGTGTGTCGCCATTTTGTGCAACCAAATAACAGGCATAGCGTGTCAAAAAAATATCGGCAATTTCACGTTTTGTTTTACTTCCAATTTTAACCATTTTGTTGGCGTCAACGAAATGGTTTTCAATAGGATTTCTGGCATATTTGCACGCAAGTTTCGCCTTATCAATAACCAGCACAAAATTGCGCCAATCCGTGTATTCCAACAAGACCTGCAATTCGCGGGCAGACCAGCATTCGATGCCCTCATACTCAAAAGCGCAATCTTCAAACTTTCTCGTCAAAAATGAAACAACCGCGCTTTCCATAACAATTTTCTGTAATTATATCGGATTGTCGGGAAAATATCCACATTTTTCTGGTATTGTTAAATCAATTATAAATCAATTAAGCACTGCTATTCCCGCCTGCGCTGGAATGACAAAAAAAACTCATAACTCTGAACTCTGCCATCAGTAATTTTCTTTTTGTCTCAATTCCGCCTTTGCCTGAATATCCGCCGAGGGTTCCATCGCATCTAATCACGCGATGGCATGGGATTGCCGGCGCGCGCGGGTTTTTGCCGACCGCATTCGCGACCGCGCGGACCGCTTTCGGTCGGCCGACGCGTCGCGCAAGTTCGGCGTATGAAATAACTGTTCCGCGCGGTATGTTTAACAATTCGCGCCAAACTGATTTTTGAAATTCCGTGCCGTCGAGTTCATCGACATTTATCGCGGTTTTTTTCAATTTCCTTTCCCTTTCGTTTTGTGTTATAATTACAGCAAAATAAACAAACAAAAGGAATAAAAAAATGCAAAAAAATAAAACCCTCAAATCCTATGCCAAAATCGGAATCGTCGCCGCAATCGTCGCGATTGCCGCAGCGGTCGTCCTTGTAATCCGCGGATTTTCGAAGGACTTGCCTTTTGACGAGTCGGTTGCCGAGGTCTCGGCGAACGCCGTATCGGCGGCGGATATTAAAATTGCCGTGATTCGAATGGACGCGATACAACAAAAAGCATCTGTTTTGGAAGATGTGCGGAAGCAGCGCGAGAAATATGAAAAGGAATTGAAAGAATCCCTTGAAAAGACACAGAAAGCGCTGGAAAAAGAAAAGACCGAAATTGAAAAATCCCAGGACGTTCTGTCGCGCGAGGCCTTGCAAAAACGCGTGGTTGAGTATCAGCAAAAGGTAGCCAACTTTCAAAGGACCGTGACTGAAAAAGCGCAGGCTATCGACGCCGCGTTTCAGAAATCCCTGGTCGAAATTCAAGAGAAACATCTTGACGGAATCGTGAACGCGATTATCGCAAAGAAAAAATTATCCATCGTCTTGGACGGCCGGTTTGTCAGGATTTCTGCGGCGGCCGCGACTGCGCTGGATATAACGGACGATGTTGCGGGGGCCTTAAATAAAAGAATCACAAAGTTCCGCATGGACACACCGAAAGGATTCTGAATAAAAGATGAAACTTGGCGGATTGCTTTTGCTGACGGCTGTGGCGTTTGGCATGTTCCGGGCGCCCTCTGTCGCCGCGCCATACCGATCGATAGACGAGGAATACGTCCCCGTGTGGGACGAATTTGTTCCGGCCGCCGACAAGACGAATTACGACGATCTGTATAATCTCGACATCGGGGATACCGGCCCGGGTGAATGGAATTGGTGGAATCCCAGCGATACGCCGTTCAAACTGGAATCTGCCGCCGCGGCGAATGATTTTTGGAATCCGGAAATCGATTATGATACGTTCGAATTCTATACCGAGCACGAAAATTTGGATAATAAAAAGCTGATTCTGACAGACAAACGCTCGTGCCCGTTCGAAGATTCCATCAAATGCAAGGAGTGGCTGGCCAAACCGCACAAGGTTGATTTTTTGCCGCAGAAACTCGGATACTCGCCGACAATCCGCGAAAAGACAATGGCGGAAATCGAGGTAGAGAAATTGTTAAAGGATAAAAACGCGCGGAAAGAAAATCTGGAAAAATACAAGCCGTCCGAAAACAAAAATATTTGGGCGCATGACGCCGAATTCCAAGGCTGTCCGTTCGAGACATTGAATGAATGCAGAATCTGGAAAGCAAAGCCCGCCGTTTTGGAAACCGCGTCGAATCAAAAGCCGATGATCGCCCCGTCGCATATTGACGACATAATCGCGCTGTCCCGCGCCGGCAAGCCAATAACGTCCGACATGCTGGGCGTGCGCCCGCTGATCGACAGATACCGCGCATTATTGGCCACGTCGCGCGCCTGCTGTTCGTCGGGATTAATTTACAATTTGAAATCCGCCGGCGCGTCGCGGGGATTAATTTACAAATTCATGGTAGACGACGCGAATTTTTATCAATTCGCCGAACGCTGTCTGATGATTACGGACGACGAATTGGATGAAAGCTATGCCAACACAAAGACGGCCGAGGTGGTCGCCGATATTCGAAACGAATGTTTGTGCCGCAGGAAAGAATATTTTGATACTCTATTGGCGCCGTTCGTCAAGATTGCCCAGGCCAGTCCCGAATTCGCGGACAATGCCATCAGATGGCAATATTTCGACGGATTGAAGCGAAGAGTTACGGTCAGCATAAACAGCGATGTTGACATCGTTCTGAGACAGCTTGATAATTGCCCCGATTGATGTTATTATTCCGCAATGATTCTTGATGGAAAATCCTTGTCCGATAAAATCGCGGACGAATTGAAATGTCGCGCCGCAAATTTGGATATAAAGCTCGCCGTAATATTGGTTGGCGATAATCCGGCCAGCATAAAATACGTGAATGCAAAGCGGAAACGCGCGATTGAAATCGGAATCAAGTGCGAAATTTCCAGTTTGCCGACAGATGTTTCCGAAACCGAATTATTAAAATTAATAAACGAATTCAACAACGATGATTCGATAAGCGGACTGATGATTCAATTGCCGCTGCCCGAGCATATAAATCAAGCGAATGTGACCCGCGCGATTAATCCCGACAAAGATGTCGACGGATTAAATCCGGCAAGCGGCTTCATGCCGGCCACGGTTCTGGGAATCGAAAGATTATTGGAAAATTATAAAATTGATTTGGCGGGCAGGGTCGCCGTCGTAGTCGGGCGAAGCGAAATCGTCGGAAAACCGGCGGCGCGCATGCTGCTCAATCATGACGCCACTGTCATTATATGTCATTCGCGGACGCGGGACCTGGCCGCATTCACCAGGCAGGCCGACATTTTGGTTTCCGCCGTCGGCATTCCGAATCTGATAACGCCGGAACATATAAAGAACGATGTTGTGATAATCGACGCGGGAACAATAGGCGACGTTCAAAAATCATGCTATGAAAAGGCGGCGGCGTACACGCCGGTTCCGGGCGGCGTCGGCCCAATGACGATAATAAGTTTGATGGAAAACACAATACAGAGTGCAGAGTTTTTTTGTCATTCCCGCGCAGGCGGGAATAGGGC
>JAITLD010000055.1 GCA_031278055.1 Rickettsiales bacterium
CGAAAATATATTGAAAACAATGAACTGTCGCCGGAAAATGTATTTCATTTATATGATACCTACGGATTTCCATTGGAATTCACGCAAGAATTGGCTGCGGAGCGTGGAATCGCAATCGATCGCGCCGGATTTGATAAAATGTATGCCGAACATCAGGAAAAATCCCGCGCCGGCGCGGAGCAAAAATTCAAAGGCGGCTTGGCCGACAATAGCGCCGA
Source organism: Rickettsiales bacterium (assembly GCA_031278055.1). GTDB lineage: Bacteria > Pseudomonadota > Alphaproteobacteria > Rs-D84 > Rs-D84 > JAISGC01. The sequence goes on from JAITLD010000055.1 coordinate 219, forward strand.
AACGACAAAGTTGCATACCGCGACGCATCTTTTGCACGGCGCGCTTCGGAAAGTCTTGGGGGATTCCGTATTCCAGCGCGGCGCGAATATTACGGCGGAGCGGACGCGATTCGATTTCTCGTTCGACCGGAAATTGACGACCGAAGAAATTATAGAGGTCGAGCGAATCGTGAACGAGGCGGTCGATAAAAATATTCCGGTTGTATGCGAAAACCTTCCGATTGAACAGGCGAAGAAATCGGGCGCGGTCGGAATATTCGACGATAAATACGGCGGTATGGTGAAAGTTTACACAATCGACGGATACGATAAAGAAATCTGCGGCGGGCCGCATGTTGAAAATACCGGCGATATCGGTCGTTTCAAGATTGCGAAAGAGGAATCGTCGGCCGCGGGCGTCCGCCGGATAAAGGCGGTTATAGGGGATACAAAATGAAAATAAAATTCTATGAACTCGCCCTCTTCCCGCGTTGCTGTTTTTAGATTTTATAAAATAAAAAGGACAATAAATGAAAGAAGCTGAATGGAAAATAGCATTGGCCAAGGCTGTAAACGGAAAAGAGGCCGAAGAGCTGAAAATCGTCGCGTTGAGGCAATCAATTGCCAGCGCGGTGATGGTTGCGGAACAGAAAATCAAAGGGTTTAACGCGGAGATCAGCCGCCTGGTAAATACCGAGATAACTAAATTGAAAAAATAAGGAAAAATTAAAAATGGTAAAGGTAAAAGAAATAAAAATAGAAGACAAACATCATCCAGATGATTCGGCCGGGCAAACCAAGAAAAAAGCGGCGAAAAAAGCGCCAAGAAAAGTATCCGACGATGCGGTGGAATTTTTTGCGCTCGGCGGGCTTGAACATGTCGGTCAGAATATGTATGTTTACAAACACAAGGGAAAATATCTGGTCGTTGATTGCGGCATGGGTTTCCTGGACGGCGAATACGAGGGCGCCGACACGCGTTATTGCGACACATCTTATTTGGAAAAATACAAAAAGGATGTGGTTGGAATCGTAATCACGCACGGGCACGAGGACCACACGGGCGGACTGAAATATATTTGGCCAAAATTCGGTTGTCCGATTTATTGCACGCGATTTGTAAAGAATTTTATGACAAAGGTTTTTGAAGGCGCGGAAATAGATTTCAAACCAAATACTTTCGTCCAATTCAATCACGAGGGCGACAATTTTCAAATCGGCCCTTTTGATATCGAAACTTTTCATGTCACCCATTCCGTGCCCGAGGCGAATATGATTATCATAAAGACCGAACAGGGAAAAATCCTGCACAGCGGCGACTGGACATTCAATGATGATAATCCCATAGAATCAAACACGAATTACGCGCGGTTGGAAGAATTGGGGCGCGATCCAGATTTGCTGGCATGCGTTTGCGATTCGACGGAGATTTCGCGACAGCCCCCCCAAACAACCGAGGTTGAAGTCGGCGAAACATTGGAATCGATAATGATAAAATCGCCGGGGCGAGTATTTGTCACCGGATATTCGCGCTCAATTGCGCGTCTGAAGCAATTTGCCGATGCGGCGCGGCGCGCGGGACGCATTCCCTGCATAAAGGAACGCTCGTCATCCAAGGCGGTTCCTTATGTCGGTTTGCCGGAGTTCCGTGAAATCGGAATCGAATACGAATATCTGCGCGATGATGATTTGTTGTTATACAAAGACCTCAAAGATTTGCCGGCGGAAAAACAGGCGATATTTCTGACGGGCTCGCAAGGCGAAAAATACGCAATGCTGACGCGCCTGGTCCAGGGACAGGTAAAGGAATTAAAATTGCAGCCGACGGATACGGTCGTTTTTTCGGCTATAATAATCCCGGGTCGCGAAAAAGATGTTTCGTTTATGTATAACAAGCTTGCGAAGCTTGGCATACATACCCATACGATTTTCGATACGGCAAAACTGCACGCAAACGGGCATGCCGGCCGTCCGGAGTTCGAACGTTTTTACGATATGGTTCACCCCGCGACGATTATTCCCATGCACGGCGAATACGTGGCCGAAATGCTGAACGCAAAGATGGGTATGGAGCGCGGCGGCGCAAAAAATATGATGTTGGTTAAAAACGGCGACATAGTGGTTTTGCGCCGCGGAGAACAGCCATATATTTCCGAAACTATCAAAACAGGCTTCATAGTCATCGAGGGCGATACGGAACACGCCGGCGATTCGCCGGTGTTCAAGGCGCGCAAAAAAATGATGTTGAACGGCGCGGTGTTTGTTACCATGCCGATAGACAAACGCGGATATTTGAAAGGCGTGCCCGAGGTTTCGAGTTCCGGAATTTTCGAGACAGATCCGCATGGAATTATGCGCCGACAAATACAGCTCAGGATTCAAAAGGCCGTGAACGCGATGAGTAAAAAAGAACGTAAAAGTCAGAAAAATATCGAGAACGAGGTTGATACGGTTATTTTCAAAATTACCAAGGACGCGTTCGGGTCCGACAAGAAGCCGCAAATAAATGTGCACTTCGTGCTGAAATAAATTTTACCGGCAACGGTATAAAAAAATTATTCCCCTAAAAACGAGCGCAGTTTGCGGGCGCGCGACGGATGTTTTAGCTTGTTCAGCGCTTTCTGTTCTATTTGTCGGATTCTTTCGCGCGTGACGCCCAGGTATTTTCCGACATCCTCCAAAGTGCAAGGCTGATTCGTCGACATTCCAAACCGCATGCGGATAACAGTCTCTTCCTTTGGGTCCAAACCGTCAAGCGTCTGCGATACAATTTTGCGCAGATTTTTCTGCGCCGCCGCGATAAACGGATTCATCGCAGTTTCATCCGCGATAATCTCGATACGCGACGAATCATCTTCGGTTCCGACCGGCGCCTCCAATGAAATCGGCTTCAAGTTCACTTTCATCGCCTTGTGAATTTTATCAACCGGCAAATAAATTAGCTTCGATAATTCTTCGGCCGTCGGTACGCGCCCGTTCTTGTGCATGAATTGGCGCGAAGCCTTTTGAATCTTGTGAATATTATCAATCATGTGCACCGGTATGCGAATCGTTCGCGCCTGATCGGCGATACTGCGGGAAATCCCCTGCTGAATCCAATTCGTCGCGTATGTCGAAAATTTATTTCCCAAGCGGTAATCGAATTTATCGACCGCTTTCATCAAGCCGATGTTGCCGTCCTGCACCAAATCCGAAAAATCAAGCCCGAGCCCGCGGTTGCTGGATTTTTTCGCGAATTTTATAACCAACCGCAGATTCGCCTCTATCATCTCGCGCTTTGCCCGCGCCGATTCGGCCTGGCCGCGCCGCACCAATTCCACAACTTTTTTATATTCGCTTGTCGGTTGGCCGGTTTCGAACGCAATGCGTTGGATTTCCGATTGTATTTTCTCGATGTCTTTCGCGTATCTTTCCGCGAATTTTTGCCAGACGGATTCTTTTTTGCGGGCGATGTTTTTCACCCAGTTTTTATTCAGTTCGTTTCCGGTGTATTCTTTCAAAAAATCCTCGCGCTTTATTTTCATTCCGGTCGCCAGGCGCAATAATTTCCCCTCCAATCCCATCAATAAAGCATTTCGCGCGGTCAGTTTTTCAAGTATCTCGGCGATACGGTCGTCAGACAGGCGTATCTGGTTAACGCAATCATAAAGCCTTAGTTTTTCACGCTCGTATTCTTTTTCCAACTTTTCATCCAAACGCGGGGTTTTCATCAGGTTTTCAAGACGCGTTTCCTGGATTCTTTCCATTTTTGTGAAAATCTTTTTAATTTTCGCAAACAGGTCCATCACCTGGGGCATTACCGATTCTTCCATAACCGGAATCGGAACGCCGGAACTGCCGCGCGCGGGCTTTTCAACTGCCACTTCGTCGCCGACATCCTCTTCTTCCTCCTCTTCATCCTCGTCGCCGTTATCGATAACGGTTTCCTCCAAGTCTTCGTCGTCCAGCGCGTCGACGTCTTCGACTCCCTTGGATTTCAGCGTATCGACCAGCGCGGCCAGCGACTTCTTTTCTGAATCGGACGAATACATCACCTCAAGATTAACGACATAGCGCAGATGGACTTCTTCGTTCAGCAACTGCTCGTACCAATCGAGCATTGCATGGATTGTCATCGGAGATTCGCACAAACCATAGATAAGCAGCTTGTTGGCTGCCTCTATCCGTTGCGCGATAGCCACCTCTCCCGCCGCGGTCAAAAGCTGTACCGTTCCGATTGATTTCAAATACGATTGAACCGAATCCTGAATGCCGAGCGCGATAATGCCCGTCGACGATCGTTCCAACTGTTTTGCGTAATATTCGTCATTTTCATCGCCGACTTCAACCTGTTCGGCCGCAGATTCCAGCATTTTATTAAGATCGCGGCTTTCCGAATCGTTTTCATCGGAATCATAAAACTGTTCTATTTTTTTGTCGAACAGCGCGGATTCCAAAACTTCAAGTCCGAGATCTTGCTGGAAGAATGACAGGGTTTCGTTATATTCTTCCGTCGGCACCTCGTCCGCAATCAGAGCATTATCGAAATCCAATTGTGATAGAAATCCGCTTTCGCACGCGTTGTTTGCCAGAGCGCGCAGGTTTTCAGGCAACGAATCTAGTAAAAATTTAGTTGTTTCGTCCAGTTTCTTCAAAATAAAGGCCTATGCGGTTTTCTTTTTATTTTTCGCGAGTTCGGCATGCAGCGCCGATTCCGAGCTCAGACCCAGAACTATTGGGGACTGGATATGAATTTCATTATAATTCTTGTGCGTGCGATTACGTATTGACGCGACAGTAGGACGGGTCGAACGCATTAGTTTTGCGACCTGTCCATCTGTAAGATCCGGATAATTTTTCACAATCCACAAGATTCCCCCCAGACGATTTTTGCGGTGCATCATCGGCGTGTAGCCTATGCCCTTTTTATCCTGAGTTTTTTGGATTTCCACGACTTTGTCGGACAGAACAAGCCGTTTTGACGGGTCGGTTTCGCATTCCCGAATATTTTCATGCGTTAATTGCCCCGAAATCACAGGGTCAAGCCCCTGGATTTTATGCGTTTCGGAATCAGCGATGGATTTGACTTCCAATTCGTGAAGACCGCAGAAATCCGCGATTTGTTCAAATGTCAGCGATGTATTCTCTATCAGCCACAAAGCGGTGGATTTTGGCATGTATGGATGACTCATTGAAAAACCTTTTTGATTAGCTCAAGGAATATAATGTATTTTTATCATTTTTTCAAGTGTTTTCTACTTTTTGGGAGATAATTTTTATAAAAAGTTTCCGTGTTCGCGTAATTCTATATCCTCGTACCTGTTCGTGCGCGGATATATCGAAAAGGTCGGTAAAAAGTTCAGACTTGATAAAGTTGCGGCCTGCCAAAAAATTTTAGAAATCGTTCGTTATTCACAATGTTCGCATGAATTTCTAATTTATGATTTAGCGGAGATAATAGGAATGTCGGGGGCCGAATTATTGAATTCAAAAACATTACGGCTTTCGGCAAAAAAAATCATCGAAAATTGACGATAGCGGGTGGTAAGCTGACAGCTGGCAATGGCTGAATTTCATGCGCGGAATAAATATATTTAACTGTGATTTCGCGTTATCAATTTTTCCAGTTAATCGCCAGTCATTAGCACGAGCGTTGATTTCCATATTGGGCATCTGCCGCGCGCCGTATGCATTCCTTGCATTTAATAATTTCAAAATGAAATTCGTCGGTTTGTTCTTCTTCTTTCCGTTGCGCGCTTAAACGATTTTCCGGTTCTGAACAAAAACTGCAAAATCCCGTAGAACTGCTGCATTTTGTGCACGGACATCCCTCGACCGGAGGAATAACATGCGCGCCTTGATACCCGCACATGACCAAAGGCGAGGATATTTCCGCAATCATTTTTTCGCCGTTTTTTTTACCAGACGGGCGCTGCGATTCGGTTTTTTTACAGACGGCTTCGCCGCCGGTTTTTCGGATTGCCCGATTTTTTTAACGATGGCTTTTTTTATGGCGGCCATATCTTGCGTCAAACGCGATATAGGTTTTGACATCACGTACAAATCGATTCCGCCGTGTTTTACCAACGTGCGAAGGCCGTTTGTCGAAATAGACAAGGTGAATTCCTTGTTTAATATCTCGCTTTTGAACTTTAATTTCTGCAAATTGGCCTTGAAAGTGCGCTTCGTATGTCGTTTGGAATGCGAAACGTTGTATCCGACCTGGGTCTTTTTTCCCGTAACCTGACAAAGTTTGGACATATTTGTTAACCTTCTTAATAACCTGAGTTAGCGCAAATCATATCATGAACGCATTGGAAAGTCAAATTAGCGTCAGCGATAATGATTAATAATAAAGGCAACAATTGCTGTAATTAATTATTGCTCTTGACTAGTATCTCGGGAGGGATATAGTAAAAAAGCCATGAAATACAATAGGATAAGCGCCAAAAAGGTCAATAAGATAATCTTGTGTTTTGCACAGGACCTTACAGCAACCTCTGCGGCTAAGATTGTAGGTGTAAATCGGAATACTATAAACGCTTATTTTTACGATTTTAGAATAAGAATATTTGAGCAATCTCTGGTTGAATCGAAACA
>JAITLD010000057.1 GCA_031278055.1 Rickettsiales bacterium
TGTGTAGAACAAAACTGGGTAACGTTTTTTTTGACAAACAACAAAGTTGTTTGTCATTCCCGCGCAGGCGGGAATAGGGCTTGAAAAGTTCAGAGTTATGAGTTAAAAAAATCGGCGAAGGCCGATTTTTTATTTCGATTTCACCGGTATTTTGAATTTTTGATTCGGGTAAATCAAATCCGGATTCTTTATGTTGTTTTCCGTCGCGATGATTGAAAACAAGATTCCCTTGCCCAGAAAGTTTTTTGCAATAAACCACAGGCAATCGTCGCGGCGCACGACATAAAACGTTTCGTCCGCGCCGGTCATTTCGGGCATTGTGAAATTGTGGTCCACAGTCGCGACGACATTGTTCGACGCGTCGTGCATTTTCACGGACAAGCTGTATTTTTCGCCCGACTTTAATTCGCCGACTCCCGCGCCAAGCCCAAAGTTTTTATGGTCGGATACTCTTGTCATGCCAAGAAGTTTTCCGTTCAACGACATAGACACACGCAATTTCGGCAGGGCTTTTCCCTGAACAACAATTCGTTTGTTTGCGATGTAGTCTATTTTCGAGACGACAAACGCCCCGTCTTTCAATGTTTTTGGCGCCTGCAAAACCTTGCTGGATTTATTGGTCATCAAAAGAGACAGCGACTGATCCGGCTTGACGTCAATATATAAAAACACCGCGTCGGATTTTACATTGTCGGATATGATTCTAACCGTGTAATTTCCAGGACGCAATTTATTTTTCGGGCTATAAACAAATTCGCCGTCCGCGTTGGTTTGAAGAGTCGCGACGATTTTTTTGTTGATGGAAATCGAAACTTTTTCATTCGGCTTCCAGCGGCCCGCAATCACAACGGCGCCGTCGCTTTCAACGCGAACTATATCGAACACGGGGCGGTTGGAAACGGTGTCGGATTTATCCTTTGTTTCAATCTTGTTTTTTACAGGCTCTGTTCCGGTTTCAACTATATTGATTGTCGGTTCCGGAATATTGTGCTTTTCGACGGTTGCATTTTTCGGCCAAAAGGTCCAGATTGCGACCGAAATCACCGCGGCCGCGCATAGCATTGGGAACCAATAGGCCCCGATTCCGCCGCGCTTGGAATCATCATTAAAGATGGTCGACGGCTTGGACGGAAGAACTGCAATCGGCTCGGCCTTTTCATCGCGCTTATTGGCCACGGCCAATGTCTTGGGACGGCGGCCCGCCCAGGTTTTTTTGATTTCCTGCTGTTTTTCAATCGCGCCGTCGATAATCGGGCTGGTGTCTTGTTTAACCTCGCCCATATCGGAAAACCGCTTTTTTTCTCTGCCAAACATAATATGCCTCTCGTTGTGTTATGAGAAAATTATAAACAAAAAAAATGATTTGTCAAGTTCAAAATATGGACTATTTGCAATTAATAATTTAGCTTATTGTTTCAATAATTACGGACTAGATAAATATTCCGAGGGCGGCAACTGTTTTAACCAGCGGGTCATCCGCCGACACATATTCGTTGGAAACGAACATTTTTGGAATATTCGGATCGGCGATGATGACGCCGGCATTTATCACATCATTCAAGGGAATGGTTTTTACTGTGCCGTTTTGCCGCGCGGTCATGACGAAAGTCTCGTTATTTTCGACTGCGGCGAGGGCGGAGGCGGCAAATTCGGCGGCCAGAATGCGGTCCGGCGCGGACGTGTCGCCAGAACGCTGCAAATGTTCGGGAAATTCCGCGCGCGCGGATATGCCGGCCGCGGTCAAGTCGCGGACGATTATGTCCGCGACCGCGCCGCTGCGACCGCGAATATGACAACCCTCGGCAACGAAAATCAGACCGTAATCGGTTGATTGTTTTTTAATGTGACTGATTAAATCCGGCAACTTCCATTTTGCCTCTGGAATCAAAATTGCGCTGGCCCCCGCGGCCAGACCGGCATGCAGGCATAGAAATCCGCTATCGCGCCCCATTGTCTGAACGACGAACCAGCGGTGATGGCTGCGCGCCGTCAGCAGCAATTGATCCGCATATTTTACCAGTTCGGAGACGGCGGTTTGAAATCCGATTGTTGTTTCTGTCAGAGGAATATCCATGTCTATTGTTTTCGGAATACATACCAATTGGGTAGACGCGTAAACATGCGGATTCGAGTGGGCGATTGAAATCGAGCCGTTTCCGCCCAAAAGAACAATTGCGTCCAGTTTTAATTTCTCGATGGATTTTTTAACCTGTTTTTGAAATTCGTCGCCTTTTGTTGTGCGGTAATTCAACGCATTCGGATGTCCGTTTCGTAAAATGCTGCCGGACAGGCGGGAATATGCGGCGGGCAAAGTATCGTAGGCGAATCGGATAATGTTTTTATTGAGTTCAGAGTTAGCAGAGATACTCATAACTCTGAACTCTGAACTCTTAACTCTTAACTCTCTCGAAAGCCCGTCCGTGCCGTCCAGGATTCCAAACATTTCATGTCCGCGACCCAATCCGGATTGAACTAGGCGAAAAATAACATTGTTCAATCCGCTACAATCCCCGCCCGTCGTCATGATTCCGATTTTTTTAGACATGCTTTGTCCTTTTTTTAGCTAAGAGTTATGAGTATCTCTGCTAATTCTGAACTCTGAACTCCAAGCCCCCCGCCCTGTCGTCGTCGCTATTATCTGCCATTGTATGTTGAACGGTTTGCTTCTCTTTCTTTGTCCTCAAGCATTTGAAGCGCAGATCTCATTTCCGTAATACAGTCGGTCATATTTGCACCTGACATATTATTCGGACACTTATCGTTAAATTTTATTACGATGTCTTTGTCACTTTCAGCGCCTACGCCTTTAAGCGCCTCGACATTCCATTTTATGGCGTTGCGGAAATCGGACGTCTTTCTGGAATCAACCATCTGTTGCAAAGCCGTCATATTATTTCTGACACACGATATTGTGTCCGCTCTATTTTTGTTTCGGCAATCTATTTGTCCGGACACCGCATTATTGCCAGAGCTTGACTCTTTTGTCGCACCGGCGGCCTCGGCCGTTGCGGTCATGACGGATTTTTGCATTTGGGTTTTGACCTGCTTTATCATAGCCGCCAGAAAATCATATTGCTTTTTGAAAAGGCGAACCATAATTGTTGATTTCAATGCAATTACTTCATCCATCTGCTCTTTTTTCTCACTGTCCTCGGGATTATTATCCTCCCCTATGTTATGCGCGTGCGTGTCGCATATAGACCAACCAACATTTAGATTACCGTCTTCATCCGTTATGCCAGTTTTTGTATTTTTGTAATCAAAATTTTTGTTGTTCAGAATGCTTTTCAGATAGGTTATGTAAGACCCGATTTCAGGACTATGCGATTTGGGCAAACATTGATATTGGTTGCGGCCGCGGTCGTCTGCCACTTTTTCATCCAAATCAAAATTAATCATAGTTTGCATAGCGTCGACATCCAAACTTCCAGATGTCTTTGATTTACTTCTGCGCCCTAGATTACTGGCCATCATTTGCGCCGCCCCCTCGCTTATGCAGGCAAGTTTGATTTTTGTCTTATTTCCTTCCTCTATCGATATCAGCCAGTCTTGTTGAACCGTCTCGCTCTCGCTTTGTTTATATAATCCCGTCGGGGTGCAGTGCGGGTTTGAATGCTGTTCGGTATATACAGAAGTTTTGTATGTCGGGGCGTCAATCTCGCCACATTTCCCTTTTTCATCCTTCATACTGAAAGTTTTCCCTTTTTCACAATAATACAGCGGCTCGCCAACTTGGCATATATATTTCGCCCATTGCATGCATGATCCGGATAACAGCATGTAAATTTCAGTAACGTCAACGCCCGCCGCCTGCGCCGTAAAAATAGAATCTTCCAGTGCGACGGCTACATTATCATAGGGTTCAAAAAACTGCTTTGCCTTGTGGCGGAATGCCGCGACGCGCTTCGGCCCCTCGCATTTTGCTATACTATAATCGCAATTGGCGTAAGTTCTGAGGTCTTCAACAATTTTTTTCAGCGAGTTAAGGCCGTCATCCACTCCGTCAAGAGAATTCATGACCTGCCCTATGATTTGTTGTCGCGCGATTACATTCGCATCAACTCCTCTATCAATTGCCGCTTCCATGTCGGCCGGCGCCGAAATGACCGACGATACTTGTTGTTGCGCTACGGCGGCCGCCTGTTGTTGTTCCAACAATGCCTGGTTTTGCGCCTGTTGCGCGGCCAAGGCCTCCTGCATCTGCTGTGCACTCTGCGCCTGCTGCGCGGCCATCTGCTGCTGTATTTGCTGCATTTGCGCGTTCATCTGCTCAATCTGCTGTTGCGATTGCTGGGCCTGTTGC
>JAITLD010000037.1 GCA_031278055.1 Rickettsiales bacterium
AAATATTGTTCATTTTTTTGGATGATGAATAGTATTACATGGACGATTCTATGTCCAGGGTTATCTTTAGATTATTCAATCTTTGCCAGTTGTTCCAATTGGTCATGGGCGATAAGAGCGTCAATTACTTCGTCCAACGCCGGGCCGCCGCGCATGATTTCGTCCAGTTTGTAAAGCGTTAATTTAATTCTGTGATCGGTAACACGTTGTTCTGGGAAATTATATGTCCGTATTTTTTCGCTGCGATCGCCCGATCCCACCATAGAACCCCTTAATGAATCCCTTGAACTTTGTTGTTTATCTCGTTGTTTTTCATAAAGTTTTGAACGTAGAATGCCGAGGGCTGTCGCTTTATTCTGAATTTGCGATCGTTCGTTTTGACATGCAACGACTAGCCCCGTCGGAATATGCGTGATACGGACGGCGGAATCGGTCGTATTCACCGATTGCCCTCCTGCCCCCTGGCTGCGAAAAACGTCAATTCGCAGGTCCTTTTCATTGATCTGAACATCAATTTCCTCGGCCTCGGGCATAACGGCGACACTGGCGGCAGACGTGTGAATTCGTCCCGAAGCTTCAGTTTCCGGAACCCTTTGCACACGGTGGATTCCTCCCTCGTATTTTAGTCGCTCGTAAACGCCAATTCCTTGAATTTTAAATATAATTTCTTTGTATCCATGGAGGGATATCGGATTTTCCCCGATAATTTCAACTTTCCATCCATGCCGCGTAGCATAATTTGCATATTGGTTATAAAGGTTGCCCGCAAATAGCGCCGCTTCGTCCCCCCCAACGCCGGCACGAATTTCGACAATCGCCGATTTATCGTCGGCGTCATCCTTTGGCAATAGCGCGATTTGTAATTTTTGCCCGATTTCCGGCAAATTTTCCTTGAATTTTAATAATTGTTCGCTTGCGATTTCTTTTAAGTCCGGATTGTTTAGCATTTCTTCGGCATCCGATATCGCCTGCTTTGCGACAAAGTATTCACGAATCAAAGGGGTGATTTTTCCAATTTTCGCATAATCCCTAGTCAATTTTGTAATTTCATTACCGGTGAGTTTGCCGCTACTCATCTGTTTGGCAATTTCTTTTTCTTGTTCAAGCAAATCATAAAGTTTTTTTTCTATCATTTTGTTTTCAGTATGATTTTAAGAGCATCTGGCAATTTGAGGCCGGTTTGTTCGCCAGTTTCCATGTTTTTAACCGTTAAAACTTGATTCTTTACTTCATTTTCCCCGATTATCACGCTGAATTTACAATTTATTTTGTTGGCGAATTCCATTTGGTTTTTGAATTTTTTATCGGTATCTAAAAATGGAACTGTGGTAATTCCGTTTGCCCTAAGTTCTGATAGGATTTTCATCGAATAACCAGTGTTTTCTTGCCCAATTGTCAGAATGGCTACGTCAATCGATGACTCAAATCGTTTTAGGTCTATCTTTCCGGATTCCAACATCGGCACCAGAATTCGCGATGGCCCGAATGCCGCGCCAACGCCTATTACCCTGGTTTTTGAGAATTTTCCGACCAAATTTTCGTATCGGCCGCCACCCCCGAGATGTGTCGCGATTTCTCCGTTTTTGAAATAAAACTCAAAAACTATGCCGGTATAGTACCCGTGCCCGCGCATGATGGATAAGTCTGCTATGGCATCAACACCCAGATCTCGCGTCCGTGCAACAAAGGCCTCCAATTCCATAATTGCCGTATCCAAAGCTTTATTTTTGTTTAATAATGTTTGATATCCATCTGAAAATACAGATAAGATTTTGTCGGCCGTATTTGTCCCGACAATATCTGTCACAGCTGCGCGAAAATCGTCCGGCGGCATTTTATCCTTTTTATCTATCATGACAGACGCGGCTTGCGCAATCGCAGGGTCCGTTATGCCAAAATATGCGAACGCCGCGTTCCAAAATTTGCGTGACCCTACTCTGGCAAATGTATCGCCAATAAATTCATGTATGGATTTGAACGCCGCGGCCATAGTCACGACTATTTCGATATCGTAATCGATTGATAGCTCGCCCAATCCTAGAATGTCCAGATCCATTTGATAAAATTCGCGATATCGGCCCTTCTGTTGACGTTCGCCGCGGTAATTTTTTGCAAACTGATATGCCCGAAATGGAAAAACCAAATCATTCAAATGACCTGCCACATAACGCGCAAATCCGATTGTTCCGTCATAACGCAGGCCCATTTTTGTATCACCCTTTTGAAATAGATACATTTCGGTCGCGATGTCGTCAAAGTTTTCCTCGTCGGTCAGGACCTCTGCGCGTTCTATGCTCGGCAAATCGATATGCGCGAATCCGGCTGTGCGCAAAACGTTTTGCATGCGCGCCACACACTCGTCAAAGCACCGCTGCTGAATGGGCGTCAATTCAATAAATCCGCCAAGCGGGGCGGTCGGTTTCAATTCCATTTGCTTTTATCCTTTTGCCGCATTATAATACACTGGTTTTATAAAGGCAAAGGAAAATGAACGGAATATCGTTATTGGTCGTCGGGGCCGATGAGCATTACATGAGAAGCGTTGCCGCCAAAGCTCTCGATAGAAAGCTGATTGATGAAGCTAAATTTGCGGAACCGGACATGGACTCGTTTGCAAATGCTATGAAATTTGTGGATAAAAATAATCTGATTATCGCAAAAGGAATGGTTGAAACCGCGGATTTTCTGCGTCTGATATTAAAATATAACGACAAGGGTCTGATTGTCGGCGGCAAGGATGGATTCTTGTCTCATTGCGCGATCTTAATTAAAAAGCGAAAATGGTTGTTTGCGCGTGAAAAACCGATTATTCTGACCGATGCCGCCTTGAATATCGCGCCGGATGCCGCAGAGAAAGTGAAGATTGCAAAGAATGCCATCGATTTGGCGCGTCGCGCGCTTGGGCTCAAGCGGCCGGTGCTGGCGATTTTGACCGCAGCCGGAAAATATAATCCGGCGATCAAGTCTTCGGTCGACGGGCAATATGTGATTGACAACTTGGGTGGGGAAAATGCCGAGCTTCGCCTTGATCAGGTTGATACGGCAATCGACGCGGCCTCGCGGCGAGTAAAAAACTTGAATGGTGGCACGGCTGATATTCTGCTGTCAGACAGCATAGAGTCCGGGCAGATGGGCTATAAATTCTGTACGAAAAAGGCAGGATATGAAGCTATCGGATTTTTATGCGGGGCAATTGTGCCGATTGTAGTGACTAGCCGCGGCGATAGCGCGCGATCCAAGCTGTTATCGATAAAGTATGCGGCAAAGATGATTAGACAACAAAGATAGAAGTTCGTGCAGAAATTTCATTTTTATAGCTTTATCTAAAATCTTATTATTTTTGCGCAATAAGAAAAGACATTGGGTGCTAGCGCCCCGCCCGTTTCGAATTTTGTTTGATTTGCTTGTGCAGACAGCGAAACAGATGTTCTTCGGCCATAAGTTCCGCCATATTTTTGTTGTATTTTTCAGCAATAAATTCTTCAGTCTTTTTCTTTATAAAGTTTTTTCTGGCCTTTTTTCTTGTCAAATCTACGGCATTTTCAATTTTTTTAACATTGACATCAAACTGTTCTTCGGTTATCTTTCCGCGCACGAATAGGTCGCAGACAACATTCAATTCATATCTATATTCGGGCAATGAGGCGTAAAATACCGTCAACTTGTCATAGTTAGTGCATATATGTCTCATTGCACAAAGGGTGGTTGGTTTTTCTATTTTCATGAGTGGTTGCAAGTTTTTTTTCGGCATTCATTCATCTTGCTATTGAAAATCGCGGGATTTCATGCGAGATAGTCCGCCAGTCTTTTTTGTCCTTCGGTTGCCTCTCTCAACGGGAAGATTATAGCAGTTGTTTTCCTAAAAAGTCAATTGCGATGATAAACATTTCTACGCTTTCCTTTCGGGATGATTTCGGCTTGATGTGGCGGACTTCGCGGAAATGCCTTTTGATTTCATGCAAAAGCTTGTCCGTTGTTCCGCCGACAAAGCTTTTTGCGACGAACGCCCCGCCCCGCTTCAAATTGTTTTTTGCAAAATCAAACGCGTATTCGATCAAGGCGATCTGGCGGATATGGTCTGTCTTTTGATGTCCCGTCGTATTCGGAGCCATATCGGATAGAACGATGTCGATATCCCGTCCGTAAGTTTTTTCATTCAGCCATTCGAGTGTCTCATCAGTTGTGAAATCTCCTTGAAAAAACTTAACGCCATCTATCGGCTTCATCGGTAGCAAGTCAATTGCCATGACGTGCGAGTCTGGAAATGTTTTTTTGATATACTGCGACCATGATCCCGGGGCCGACCCCAAGTCAACAACAGTCTGCCCGTTATGAAGAATATGGAGTTTATCATTTATTTCGGATAGTTTGTAAACCGCTCTTGAACGCCAGCCCTCGCGTTTCGCGCGTTCGACATACGGATCTGATAATTGCCTTCTTAACCATGCGGCGGATGATTTTTTTGATGAAATCTTTTTGCTAGAAATTTTCATTTCATTACGTTCAAAGGCGGCGGGTTCGAGGATCCCAAAGGAACTTTTGATATCCAGTGCGAAGAGAATGATTAAGGTATAAATAGCTGTCCATTATCATATCGGCAGAACTATCCTAACACGCAGACCGCCCAATGGCGAATCTTCCAGAAACAACTGACCGCCGTGGTTTTCTATCGCTGTTTGCGCTATCGACAATCCAAGTCCCGTTCCGCCGGTATCCGCGCCGCGCGCGTCATCCAGCCGCACGAACGGGCGCAACGCCTCCATACGCTTGTCAGTCGGTATTCCATGCCCGTCATCGTCGATTGTAAATTCGACATATTCGTCGGAATCTTTTTCAGTAATCTCGATTTTCTTTTTCGCGTAGCGAACCGCATTGTCGATAATATTTGATAAAGCGCTTGAAATTGCATTCGGTCGCGCATAAAAATACACCGGATTGTCAGGCAAATTCATTTTGATTTTTTTTGCCGCGCTACTATCCCGAACAATACGCGTGATCATCGGAGGCAGCGATATTTCTTGCTCGATTTCCGGAACTTCTCCGCGCGCGAATGCAAGATATCCGTTTACCATTTCGGCCATTCGGTCAATATCGGCCATTAATTTATCTTTGTCAATGGTATCCGTTTCGATAGAAAGTTTCATGCGCGTCAGCGGCGATTTCAAATCGTGCGATACCGCGTTCAGCATATCGCTGCGCGTCTTATTGTATCTGTCCAGACGGCCCTTCATAGTTATCAGCGCATGGCCCGCCTCGCGTATTTCGCGGCTGCCCGACGGATTGAAGTCCGGCATTGCCATCCCGCGGCCAAATTTGTTTGCCGCGCGCGCGATTTTCCGTATGGATCGCGCATGCATTATGATGAATGGCGCGACTAGAATCGTAGCGATCAGAAATGCGCTGACGATCCATACGACAAACACTTCGACGCTGGACGAATACACGCGGCGCAATGTTGTCGCGAAGGTTATAATTTTATTTTTGCGTTGTATGTCAATGAATAACAGACGTTTCGGTTTGTCGATATAAATTTTTGCGGGCGCGTTCAATGCCTTTTTCAGCTCTCCATCCAAATGATTTACTTCGATTCGTTTGTTATCGTCATTTTTTGGGCGATTCAGTTTCTCGTTTTCCGAAACGTTTATGCCGATGTCCCGGGCCATTTCATCGGCCAATTCAGGATGACTGTCGGATAATTTTAAGATCATTGCGATTTCGCCGACAAGACCGCGCGCCATATTGTACTGGACGCGCCGCCAATGACTGCCGAAGAATGCCTGGCCCACGATGATCATGGACAGAGTCATCGGTATGATTATCAAAAGGATTGTGCGCCAAATGAAAGATTTGGGAAATATTTTCATGGTTTTGCGTTCACTAGTTTGTATCCTTTTCCTCTGACCGTAATTATATCAATGTTTTTCGTGTTTGC
>JAITLD010000038.1 GCA_031278055.1 Rickettsiales bacterium
CAAGATAATCTTACTTGACCTTTTTGGCATTCAATATGTTGTATTTCATAGCTTTTTTACCCTATCAAATACGAGTTACTAGTCAAGAGCCTTAGTTTAATTAGGCACTGCAATTCTGAACTCATAACTCTGAACTTTTCAGGCCCTATTCCCGCCTGCGCGGGAATGACAAAAAACTCTGAACTCTCTTGTTTCATAATTATTAATTGAACAGGGATTTCATCAAGCAATCCAACAACATCAATCCCGAATCGGTCATTTTAATGGATTTGGAATCTGATAAAAAATACTGCGGGTTTTGCCGGACAAAATTCAAATTAATCACTTTGGCCGGCAACGCAGCCAAAGTTATCCCGCGCTCCGTGCGCAATCCGGTTATTGCCATTTCAATCGCGCGCTGACCCATTGTTAGTTTGTTTGCGACAATTTTTCCATCTATTATTTTCGTTTCGACCCATCCGTCTTTTTTCATAATGCGCCCTGCTGCCGATTCGCCGACGCCGATATATTCGCCGCCCGCCCAAATGGCCGCGTTATGCAGGCATTGCTCGCCATAATTCGACACCTCGTATCGCGGCAGTTTCAAAGCCGATTGAATCGCACAATACATTTCAGCCGACAGTGATTCGGAAACCTGCGATATATTTTGAAACCTTGTCCCCTTTTCTATCGTCAGCTCGTAAAGAGACGCGTGCTTTAATCCGGACGCGTTTATTTTATCGCAAAGTCGGACAACATCGGCAACCGAATGGTTTGGCAGGCCATAAATAAAATCGCCGCTTGTCCTTAATCCTAAATTACCCGCCGCATTCAATAATTCCATACTGTCCCGAACCGAATGAATACGCCCCAGGAACTTCAATTCATCATCGTCAAAACTCTGGGCTCCAACCGATAAACGATTCAGGCCCAAATCTTTCCAATCCTTTAATTCCAAGGATCCGAGCGTTTTCGGGTTTGCCTCTATCGTCCATTCCGCATTCGACCTCAGGTTGATTTTATTCCGGATTTGCTCCGCATATCTCACCGGCATAAGAGACGGAGTTCCGCCGCCGAAAAACAATGTATTTATCTTATAATTTTCGATATGGAATTCATCCAGCTGCCTTAAAATTCCATCAATGTATCCATTCCAATCTATTGATTCGGGGCACGTCGAATAAAACGCGCAATAATTGCATTTTTTAACGCAAAACGGAACATGAACGTATAGATTCATTATGGACGGATTATACAATAATTTACCATAATCGGCATCTTTTTTCTTGTGACAACCACATCTTGTCGCCGCTCTTCACATCGAACGCGCCATACCACGCGCCTATGTGCGGCAGGATTCCGTTGACCCGCCATTCGGCCAGCGAATGCTCGTCCGTTTTCGTGCGCTTGACGACTTCTTCGGGCCTGATGTTCCCCGTCTCGCAACCGGCATACGCGATAAAGAATCTTTGCTCCGGCGTCCATTCGCTGCCATTCGCCGCGGCTTCACCATACTTTTTATACGCGTCGAACGCAATTGTGATTCCGCCGTAATCCGCCAAATTCTCGCCGAGGGTAAATTCGCCGTTTGCTTTCACGCCCGGCGCGACCTCTATATTGTTAAAAAAATTCTTCATGACGGCGGCCCTCTCCAAAAACGCCTTGGCGTCAACGTCAGTCCACCAGTTTTTCATATTTCCGTCTTTATCAAAGTGCCGTCCCATATCGTCAAATCCGTGCGTCATCTCGTGTCCGATGACAGAGCCGATCGCGCCGTAATTGAACGCGTCGTCCGCATTCATGTCAAAAAACGGCGGCTGCAAAATTCCGGCCGGAAAGCAGATTTCATTCTGCGACGGATCGTAATACGCGTTCACAGTCTGCGGATTCATATACCACAAAGACCGATCGACTTTCCTGTTTCGCAATTTTTCCAACATGAAATCCCATTCGAAAATATCGGACCGTTTCAAATCGGCGTAAAGAGAATCGCCAATGATTTCAAGTTTCGAATAATCGCGCCATTTATCCGGATATCCGATTTTTACGCGAAACGCGGCCAATTTTTCAAGCGCCTTTTTTTTCGTCTCATCGCCCATCCAATCCAAATTTTGTATTCTGTCAGCATAGGCGCGGCGAAGATTCTCGACCAAATTCAACATTCTTTTTTTTGCGGATTTTGGAAAATATTTTTTAACATACATTTGTCCGACCGCTTCGCCCAACGTAGATTCGACCAGCGCGACCGCGTCTTTCCATTTCGGTCGCCTTTCCTCTTTTCCGGACAACGCGCGACCGTAGAAATCAAAATTCAAATCATACTGATTGTCGCCGAGCGCCGTCATCGCGCCGTTCGAAATCTGCCATTTTAGAAATGCGCGCAAAACACCCTTGTCCTTGGACCTTAAAATTTCAAGAGATTTGGCGACCGGCTCAATCTGACTGACGTCGATGAAATCCGGCGTCATTCCGAACGCCTTAAAATACACGTCCCAATCGAACCCGTGAAACTTTTTCTTAAAATCGGCGTAAGACATCTTGTGATAATTCGCGCGCGGGTCGCGCAGTTTTTCCTTTGGATAAAAACTTTTCGCCATCTCTATTTCAAGTTCGTAAACTTTGGATGCCGGCGCGTCCGATATCGCGAACATATTGAAAAGGTCCTTCATATATTTTTGGTATTTTTTGCGAATCTCGCGCGATTTATCATCGTCGTCCAATAAATAATCGCGGGACAGACCGATTCCGCCCTGACCGACTCCGAATATGTAATGCTCGCTGTCCATCATATCGACGCCGATGGAATTCGACCAGAATCCAATTCCGATTTTTTGCGCCCGTCCCAAGTATTCGGCCATATTTTCAATACCGTCGATTTCTTTCAGATCCATAGCAACCGGCACGATTCCATCCCGATTCCGTTTTTCATAATCCATTGACTCATTATATAAAAGCGCGATTTTCTGTTCCAATGCGCCTTTCGTATGCCATTTGCCGGCAATATCTGTTATCAAATCGCGCACCTGTTCCATAACTTGCAGGCCCAGCTTGTCAAATGCTCCAAACCTCGAATATTCGGGCGTCAACGGATTCCGCCGACGCCATCCCGCGCTGGCGAAATCGTAAAAATTATCGCCTGGCGCGACCGATACGTCCAAATTATTCACATCAATCCCTGCATTCATTTTCCGCCCCCTTAATATCAAAGTAATTGCGACCAAACCCGCCAGCAAGCAAAATAAATTAAAAATTATCCTTCGCTTCATGAATTAATCCTTTATGGGAATTATTGCACTAAAAAAAGCTTTTTTCAAATCGGACGATGAACGGCCCCGTTTTATCCGGCATAATCTATAATACTGCCGAACAACACCGCGAAAAAGAACGACACAGTTCCGCCGATTACAAACAGGTGCCATACCGCATGGCTGAACTTCATGCAACGCCACAGATAGAAAAATACGCCTATCGTGTATGACAGTCCGCCGGCAAGTATGAACCACAGGCCGCGCGGCGGAATCGCGCGCAGCATGGCCGGCAGAATGAACACCAGCGTCCAGCCCATTACAAGATAGAGCGCGACCATCCATTTCGGCTGCCGTTTCGGCGACCTGATTTTCATCCACGCGCCGAATATTACAATTGCCCAAAGGATTCCGAATACAGTCCAGCCGAGGGCGCCGCGCATGTTTACCAACAGAAATGGCGTGTAGGTTCCGGCAATCAACGCGTAAATCGCAATAGAATCCCATACCTCGAAAAATGAATCGTATTTTTGCCCTATCATCGCGTGGCACATAGTGGATCCGAAATAAAGCGTAAACATTGTCAGTCCGAAAATCGCGCAAGAAACAACCGCCCAGACGCTGCCGGACAGAACCGCAAAACATTCCAGAATGCACAGCGCCGCGATGGCCAGCCCGATTCCAACACCATGCGTCAGAATGTTCAGCGTTGATTCGGATTTCGTCACGGGCTTTTCCCAGCGGAACAAGCCGCTCGCCTGCAATGCCTTCAACAGCGTTCTGCCGCGCGGGTGTTTTTTTATCTGTTTAATCTTTGCTTTTTTTGTCATTTTGTTTTTCCTGAATTTTTTTCAAGCCTTTTTCATCTATTGAAATCGTAAAAATATGCCAATCTGAATCTGCCCATTCCCTCAATATGCTAAAATCGGATAAAATTTCGGGATTTTTTAGAGCCCCCCCCTGCGATGACGCCTTTATACATTATTTCGTCTCTTTTATCGCGTTTTCAATCCTGCCGCGCGCGCGGTCCCCGCCCATAACCTGCATAATCGAATACAGGTCAGGCGTTTGAGCGCGACCAGTTAAAGCCACCCGCAACGCCATCGCCGCATCGCCGTTTTTGATTCCAAGCCCATTGGCAATTTCGGTAATTTTTTCCCACCACAAATCCTTCCCGTCCTTAAAATCAAAGGATGAGAGGAATTTCTGCAAAATATTTTTATCCACCGGCTCGCTGATTGGA
The DNA here is from genome assembly GCA_031278055.1 of Rickettsiales bacterium. Taxonomy (GTDB): domain Bacteria; phylum Pseudomonadota; class Alphaproteobacteria; order Rs-D84; family Rs-D84; genus JAISGC01. The sequence continues at coordinate 4,468 of JAITLD010000038.1, forward strand.
ATAAACAATTCGTCGAAAAAATACGCGATTTCATCAAGCGTCTGCTTCCAAGTAATAAAATCTTTTCTAATCCGTTTCGGATCGTCGCGCTCGATTCCCAAAATCGCCGCCAAATATTTCTCGTCGCTTATCATCAGCCTATCATTGTCCGAGCCAAACTCTTTCGCCCAATCGACAACGCGGCGCGTCAGATCATCAACCGACAATCCGGCGATGAATTCCTTTGACCACCATTCCAACTTTTTCATATCGAACAGGGCGCCCGATGTCGGGATTTTTTTGATTTTAAGATCGCAATCCCAAACCGTTTTGATTTTTCCCTTTGCTTTGTCTTCCTCATACGCCGAATTCATTATATTAAACAAATATTCAAGCACAGCCTCCGGCGGAAACCCGACTTTGGAAAAATAGGCGATGTTTGCGAATTGGTCTTTTCGTTTTGATAATTTTCTCTGCTTTCCAGTTTCCACATCAATAGTATCCAATGTCGACGTGTGAATATAGGCGGGCGGCGCCCAACCCATCATATTGAATAATTGAACATGCAGCGTGAGGCTCGGCAACCATTCTTCGCTGCGGACAACATGCGTCGTCCCCATAAAATGGTCATCGACCAGATGGGCGAAATGATATGTGGGCAGACCATCATTTGATTTGATTAAAACAATATCCTCGTCATTTTCAGGAAAGGCGATAGAGCCACGGACTTCATCTTTGCAAAAAATCCTCTGATCCTTGTTTCCCAAGGAATAGAGCCGAATCGAAGGTATCGCGCCGGAATCTAGTTTTCTAGTGATTTCATCCTCGTCGGCATTCCGCCATTTCGCCCATTCGCCATAGATTCCGGTGGCAAATCCGGCCGCAGCTTGACGCGTTCGAATGTCATCAATTTCCGCCGCTGTCAGAAAACATGGATATGCCTTTCCCTTTTCCAACAATTCGGCGGCAACTGAATGATAAATTTCTTTCCGTTCCGATTGATAATAAGGCCCGTAGTTTTCTTTGACGCGCGCATGGGATATAACGTCGCATTGCGGCCCCTCGTCGGGAATAATATTAAATTTTTCCGCCGCCTTTAATACGATATCAACCGCGCCTTTGATTTCCCGTTTTGTATCCGTATCCTCGACACGCAGGAAGAACACGCCGCCGGATTGTCCGGCCAATTTTTTATCAATCAGCATGCCGTAAAGGTTTCCGATATGCATGAAGCCGGTCGGCGACGGAGCGAATCGCGTCGCCATAGCGCCGTCGGGCAAATTGCGAGGTGGAAACTTTTTTTCCAATTCCGCAATCGTCCATTTCGGAGAGGCGCCCAAAACGCGCGCGATCAAAGATTCGCTTAGACCTTTTCGCATTCTTATTTATCCGCTTTCCATTCGCTTTTCAGTCAACGATGTCAAATATCGTCTTGGCGAACTCAAAAGTCGGCTTTATCCGCCGCAACTCCAAGTCGCCGTCCTTTATAATTTCAGGAAAATCAGCCATTTCATTTGCCTTTTCGTTCATGCAATTTTATACTAAAAATATGGAAAAAGCAAAAATACCTTTAATTCGGACATTCGGACGGACCAAACAAAGGACTTTGTCTGCCCGCCAGCAATGGCTGATTGACAATCTTTTGCCACATCTCATCCCCATCAGGGGGGAGCTGTCGCGAAGCGACCTAGGGGGGGCTATATTAGAAATCGGATTCGGAACGGGCGAGCATGTTATCGAACTAGCTGAACAAAATCCGGATAAGATAATTATAGGGGCCGAACCATTTATAAATGGCGTTGCCTCGCTGTTGTCGAAAATCGTGGATGAAAATAATGAAATAAAGCCTGAATTCAAAAATATCCGCATTTTTCCGGATGATGTCCGAAAACTGCTGTCTGACATGAATACGGCCTTTGATGAAATCTACATCCTTCATCCCGATCCATGGCCGAAAGCCCGCCATGAAAAACGTCGTCTGATAAATCGAGAATTCTTAAAAACTCTTTCGTTTTTAATTTCCAAAAATGGAAAAATTATTATTGGAACCGACCATACGGATTATTACAATTGGATTCTGGAACAAATCCAGCGCACGAACCTAAAAACCTATAATCGCGAAATTTCAGCAATCAAAACCAAGTATCAAAA
>JAITLD010000026.1 GCA_031278055.1 Rickettsiales bacterium
TTCGACCGACTTGCAGCAACAGATTGATGACGCGTGGAATGATTATGAAAAGGGAATCGACGATATAAACAAATCCCTGAAAGACATGCGTTTTATGCCAATTATTAAAATCGGTGTGATGTATAGATTTTAATCTGGGTAATCAAAAATGGAATTTTTATGAAAATAATCGAAAAGTTTAAGGGCCAGAACAATTTGCTGTTCGCGGTGATAATCGCGTTCGGGGTCGTTGTCGGCGGCTACTTTGTCGGGAATGGAATTTATAAATCTAGGACAAAGCGTATTGTGACGGTCAAGGGTCTGGCGGAGCAGAATGTGGTCGCGGATAGCGCGGTTTGGAATCTCTACATCACGCGCAAGGGTTCCGATTTGACCAAAATGCAATCCGCCGTCGATTCCGATATCGCCAAAGTGCGCAAATTCTTGAAGTCGGCAGGTTTTTCCGCGGACGAGATTCAAGACCGCAGAATCGAAGTTCAGGACATGTCGGACAGCTATGCGGTCAGAGAGGGAAAATCCAATGCGCCGTATTCTATCAGAACCGGCGTCATGGTTCGGACGAACAAAGTGAAACTGGTTGACCAGGTGTCCAGAAAAATGGGCGAATTGGTCCGCCAGGGAATCACAATTTCCGACGATTATTCCGGACCGATTTATATTTTCAACGGTCTGAACGATATTAAAATACCGATGATAGAGCAGGCCACTAAAAATGCGACTGACGCGGGGCGCCAGTTTGCAAAAGACGCCGGCACGAAATTGGGAAAAATTCAAAGCGCGAATCAAGGCGTGTTCAGCATAGAGACGCGCGACCCGACCGAACGTTGGTCCGACGAAAGGCAATCCATAGACAAAAAAGTCCGCGTGGTTTCGACGATAACTTTTTATTTGGAATAGATACCATCGTCGTCTCTTTAAGATAATATCATCGTCCCTGATTTAATACTGTTGCAAACAAATGCGGCGGCTTGCAATTTTTATCGCATCGGTTATAATCCGATGGCGAAATAAAAAAGGCTGTTTAATGTCGAATATTTACAGAACCCATACCTGCGGGGAATTATCGAAAAAAGAAGTCGGGTCTGATGTCACATTGTCGGGGTGGGTGCACAGAAAGCGCGACCACGGGGGGCTTTTATTCGTGGACTTGCGCGATAATTACGGAATCACGCAATGCGTGTTTGATTTGGGCGATAAAGGACTTTCGGAAATTGAAAAGGTTCATCCCGAATCAGTCATTCGCGTCAAAGGCGCGGTAATAAAAAGAGACGACGATCAAATCAATTCGAAAATTCCGACAGGCGAGGTCGAGGTGAAGGTCGCCTCATTCGATGTTCTGACGCATGCCGATATATTGCCCGTTCAGGTTTTCGGTGATGAAGATACCGCCGAGGAATTGAGGTTTAAGTATCGTTTTTTGGATTTGCGCCGCGAAACCCTGCATAAAAATATATCGGTTCGCAATAAAGTCGTAAAGTTCATCAGGGATAAAATGTGGGAACTTGGATTTTCCGAATTTCAGACGCCGATTCTCACCGTTTCGTCGCCCGAAGGCGCGCGCGATTTTCTGGTTCCGTCGCGCATACATCACGGGATGTTCTATGCGCTTCCCCAATCGCCGCAGCAATTCAAGCAATTGTTGCAAGTTGCGGGCTTTGACAGATATTTTCAAATCGCTCCTTGTTTCAGGGACGAAGATTCCAGGTCGGACAGATTGCTTGAACATTATCAGTTGGATTTCGAAATGTCGTTTGTCGAGGCGTCCGATATTCAGGCAGTTGGAAACGCGGTTATAACATCCGTTTTAAGGGCGTTTATTCCGAACGCAAAGGTTTCGGACGATATCCCCCATATTTCGTATGGCGACGCGATGTTGAAATACGGAACCGACAAACCGGATTTGCGCAATCCGATTTTAATAGGCGATGTCGGCGAGGTGTTTCGCGGCTCGGATTTCGGGGTCTTTGCCGATTTGGTAGAGCGGGGCGCGGTCGTCCGCGCGATTCCGGCGCCAAATACGGCAAATAAACCGCGCGGTTGGTTTGATAAAAATGAGGAATTTGCCACAACAGAATTGGGGCTCGCGGGATTGGGATACATTGTGTTTGCCGAAGAGGGGCCGAAGGGTCCTGTTGCGAAAAAACTCGATTCCGCGCGAATTTCTAAAATAAAGGAAATCTCGGGATTGAAAAACGGCGACAGCGTGTTCTTCGTTTGCGAAAAAGAAAACATCGCCGCGAAAGCGGCCGGAAAACTCCGCGCCAGATTCGGCAAGGATTTGGGATTGATTGACGATAACGAATACCGCATGTGTTGGGTTGAGGATTTTCCAATGTTCGAATTAAACGAGGAAACCGGAAAAATAGATTTCGGGCACAATCCGTTCACTATGCCGAAAAGCGATTTATCCGGCGATCCGCTGAAAATTGCGGCAAATCAATTCGATTGCGTGATGAACGGAATGGAATTATGTTCGGGCGCGCTACGCAACTATAATCCCGAAACCATGCTCGAAGTTTTTGCGATTGCCGGTTATGGCGAGGACGAGGTTAAAGCGAAGTTCGGTGGCATGTGGAATGCGTTCCAATACGGCGCGCCCCCGCATGGAGGCTGCGGGTTTGGTATCGACAGGATTGTGATGATTGTATTAAAAGAGCCAAGCATGCGCGAGATTGTCGCGTTCCCGATGAATCAGCGCGGTCAGGACTTGATGATGGGCGCCCCGGGCGAAGTGTCTGAAAATCAGTTGAGGGAAGCGCATATTCAGGTCAGAAAAAGAGGATAAATAAAAAGGGGAGGGAATGAAAAAAACGACAAATGTAAAGAAGTGGATGTTCGGAATTCTGTTTGGTGTTTTGGTGCTGGCGATAGAGTTCTTTCTGATTGCCCCGTTTTTCATGCGGGATAAAAAAATTACAGGTATCAATGCGAACGAAGATAGCCCCGCGTCGGCATGCTCGCGCGTTGTTTCTGTTTTGGAAAACCAATTAAAGAAAATAGGCGAGGACGGCGAGGCGGCGGATTATTTAGAGCGGGCAAAAATTCTAAATCGCCTGTCCATCGAGACGTGCGACGAAGAGGCGCGGCGCAAATATTTCGGCCGCGCGCTTTCGGAACTTTCGGTTGCCGACGCGTTGCGCATGCTGAATACGCCGCTTAACGATGTGAATCAGAAAATAGGATTCTATTGGAAGGAACGCGCGGAATTTTTTCGCATGCACCAGATGTCGGACCGCGAACTGGAAATTTACGACAAGTATTTGTCGATTCCCGGACGAAGCCGCGATGTTTATTCCCTGGTGAAAAAAGCGGAGATTTTTGTCCGCGTTGGTCGTTTGAACGACGCGGTTCTCGTTTATTCCAATATCGCCGATATTTGCCGCGCGGCAAATAATTCGAATTGCTATGTCGCCGGCGCGCAGTTCGCGGATTTGCTGGAAGAAAACATAGAAAATCAGGAAATCGTCAGCGGTTTGCGTCAGAGGTGGTCGAAAGAATCGGATCTTCGGGAATTATTTAGATATAATGGCGACGCCTCGGCCCGAATCAGAAAAATTCTGAAATAAATTCCGCGACCCGCTTGAAAATATTTTACCGATTTTATTCTCGCCCGTTATGCTTGCAAAAAGAGATGTTTTAATGTATCGTTCACAAAATATGAAAAAATTCGTTTTCAGTCTTGTGTTCGCGATTTGCCTCACGGCCGCAAAGGCGGAATTGAAGGTCGACATCTTTGCCGGAAATGCCGAGCCGGTTCCAATTGCGATTGCGAAGTTCGATTCAATTCCGGCGAATGAAAAAATTTCCGGCGAAATTCGCGCCGTTGTCGAAAATGACCTGAAATCCAGCGGCTTGTTTCACATAATTTCTGATTCCGCGCATCCAGAGGGCTTGAAGTTTGACGTCATGCCGAAGTTTCAGAAATGGGGCGCGGTAAAGGCAAAGGTTTTAATTCAATCAAAACTGACGCGCACAAAGGATAAAAAGCTTCGCTTGCAGTTCTATGTGTGGGATATAAACGGAAAGGAGCAGGTCGAGGCGCAGTCGCTGGTCGCGAGCGCGGAATCCGCGCGGCGTCTGGCGCATATAATGGCGGACGCCATTTACGTGCGCCTGACGGGCGAGGGGGCTTATTTTGATTCACAGATTGTTCTGACCGCGCAAACCGGCGGATATATGAATCCGAAAAAGCGGCTGGCAATCATGGATTCGGACGGCGCGAATTTCAGATTTATTTCGGATGATAGAACCTATGTTTTAAGCCCCCATTTTTCTCCAAATATGCAGACGATAGTTTTTCTGTCCTATCGCGGGGACGAGCCGAATATCTGGACTCTCGACATGACGAGCGGCGAGCATAGAAAACTGGGGCGATTCGACGGAATGAATTTTGCCGCGCGATGGTCGCCGGACGGACGAAGAATCGCGTTCTCGTTGGTCGACGGGCGCGGCGCGTCGAACATTTATGAATATGATATTGAAACGAAAAAGATACGGCGCCTGACTAATACGGATGGAATAAATACTTCGCCGTCCTATTCGCCGGACGGATTGAGCCTGGCGTATAATTCCAATTCATCCGGATCGCAGCAATTACATGTTCTGGATTTGAATACATTGCGGACACGGCGGATTTCGTACGGGGACGGCCGCTATGCCACGCCGGCATTTTCGCCCGATGGAAAATATCTGGCGTTCACGAAAATCGCGGACGATACGTTTTTCATAGGCGTGATGTCGCCGAATGGAAGGAACGAAAAGATTTTGGCCGGCGGATGGTATATGGAATCGCCGTCGTGGGCGCCGAACAGCCGCCGATTGGTTTATTACGAAACCGAAAAAATCAACGATGGCGACGAAAGGCAGAGTTCCATACGCAGCGTCGACATTCTGGGGCATTTCAATTATGAAATCAAAACGCCGGACGAAATAAACGGCATGGATCCGACATGGTCGCCGATACTGCCGTAATCAAAGATGAACAACTTGCGATTAACGATTTGTAATGGATAATAAAAAAATGTTCTTTAATAAAATATACCGGACTTTTTTGCGCGCGGCGCGGTTTGTGGCCGCATTGTTGATTGTTAATTATCAACTGTCGATTTATCCGGCGTTGGCAGAGGTCGGGGAATTGTCGGCGACAACCGGTTATATTTTTGACGGCGATACTTTTTCAGCAAGGGTTAATTTGGAAAACGGCGCCGATATTTCAGTCCGGGTCAGAATACGAAATATCGACGCGCCGGAAATCCACGGCGAATGCAAAGAAGAAATTGAAATGGCGAATTTGGCCAGAGACCGTTTGTCCGAATTGTTGCCAAAGGGCACGACAGTCGGGTTATCGAATATAAAAGACGACAAATATTTGGGTCGAATCGACGCGCTGGTGTCGCTGAACGGCAGGGATGTCGGAGAAATTATGATGGATGAGGAATTGGCGAGGGAATATAATGGCGGAAAACGAATGTCGTGGTGCGAAGGGGAATAAAAATGATATATGACGTAATTATCGAAATATTGTCCGGATACTTCATAGGCTCGATTCCATTCGGCTTGATTTTCGCAAAAATGTCGGGTCTGGGCGACATACGGAAAATCGGCAGCGGAAATATCGGCGCGACAAACGCGCTGAGGGCGGGCGGGATTAAGCTGGCCCTGCCGGTCGCCCTGTGCGATGTTTTGAAAGCGACGATAGCGTTCAGATTGTTCGGCGTCTGGGGCGGCTTTGCCGCCGTAATCGGGCATACTTATCCGATATGGCTGGGTTTCATGGGCGGCAAAGGAATCGCCGCGACGTTCGGATTCATGCTGGGCTTGTCGCCGCAGGCTTTTTTATTATGCGGCGCGGTATGGCTGATTGTCGCGTTCGGATTCGGATATTCGTCTTTGGCCGCGCTGTCTATGTTGACGGTAATGCCTTTTTTCGGATTTTATTTTTATCCCGATTCGTTTTGGTTCTGTATTGCGCTGACATTTTTGGGATTCTGGCGTCATAAAGAGAATATAAAAAGATTGATTTCAGGAACAGAATCAAAAATTAGTTTTAGAAAAAATAAATAACGGGGCCGGGCGGGCGCGTCCCTATTGATATCGGTGACCTCGCGATGACGGATAACGAATTATTTAACAAGTTGCTGGTTTTTCGTTCCAGGGGAATCGGCGCGATAAAATATCACGAATTGATAAGGGATTTTGGCGGCGCCGACGCGGCGGTCGAATCTCTGTCCGTGTCCGGCGATCTGATTGATTCGGTTCGTCGCGAAATGGAATTGGCCGATACCCTCGGGATAAAATACGTTGCGGATGATTCGCCGGATTTTCCAGAGATTTACAAAAGCGTCCGGAATCACGCGCCGATTCTCTGTGTGCGCGGCAATCTTGATACGCTGAGAAAAAAAACTGTTGGAATGGTCGGAACGCGGCATGCGACGGCCGTGGGGATGAATTTCATGTCGGGTTTGGCGCGCGAATTCGCCGCGCGCGGCTTTGCGATTGTGTCCGGAATGGCGATGGGAACGGATTCTGCGGCGCATTCGGGCGCCTTGTCTATCGACGGTGCGGCGCAGACAATCGCGGTTCTTGCGGGCGGGGCGGATTATATTTGGCCGCTTGAAAATGAAAAGTTGTATTGGAAAATTATTGAACGCGGCTGCATTGTCTCCGACATGCCCGTCGGATTTATCCCCGTTGCGAATAATTTCATCGCGCGGAATCGAATCGTGGCGGGATTATCCGGGGAATTGATTCTCGGCGAGGCGGATGAAAAATCCGGATCGGTTACAACGGCGCGGTTCATGTTGGAACTTGGTCGGTCTCTGTGGGCGATTCCAGGTCATCCGTCGGACGAACGCAGCCGCGGTCCGAATCGGTTAATTGCAAACGGGGGCGCGAAATTATGTTCCGGCGCGTCGGATTTTTTCCGAACAGAGCAAAAGTCCGGTTGCGAAGAACGAAAAAATATTTCCCCGTCCAAACTGCTTGATTTGATAGGAAGCGTCCCCGTATCTGAATCTGTATTGACATCATTTGCCAAAAAAAATATATCGGAAGTCATGTCGGAATTAGTGCGCTTGGAACTCGCTGGTTTTATTAAAAAAGTTTCCGGCGGCTATGTTCGTGTATAGACGTTTATTTGTCTATACACAGCGGAAATCCGCAAGAAATCCGAATCGGGGGTCAAATAATTTTAATTAAAAAAATTTTTTTCACGGGACTTGAAAACTGATTTTTTTGCTATTAAGTTTCTTTCAGTCAAGGGCGAAAAGAAGGAGATTTATATGACGGCGCTGGCGCTTAGAAACGATGTGCTTAATGGGGCGGCTGTCAAATGCGTCATCAAATCAAAAATAGACATTTCCGAATATAATGCATGGATAGAACCGTTAAAAGTTTGTGAAGATAAAAATGTAATAATTCTGACTGCGGCAAGCCGATTCAATGCGGATTTTATCCGCGCGACATTCGGTGCTGTTCTTCGCGATGTCGAAAACGAATGCGGCGTTCCGATTAATCTGACATTCGCGCGGCCGAATCTGCGCGTAATCAAAAATCCGGCCAATCAGAATGTCAGGCAGGTTTTGCAAAATTCTTCGGACTTATTCGACGGCTTCGTTTGCAACGCGGCAAATCAATTCGCGTTGTCCGCGTTGAAGAAATGCGCGATGGGTCGGATTTCATTTTCGCCACTTGTGATTTACGGCGCGTCGGGTTCCGGAAAATCTATATTGTTGGAATTTTTGAGGCAAAGCGCGGAAATGCGGGTTGTCATGACAACCGGCGCGCAATTCGTTTCCGACTTTGTGCGCGCAATGCGGACGAACTCGGCCTTTGCGTTCAAGGACGCGATGAGGGCCTGCGACATGTTTATAATGGACGATGTTCAGGGATTGGCCGGCAAGCGCGCGTCGGCCGGCGAATTCCTATCCCTTTTGGACGATTTGATTCGGATGGGAAAAAATGTTGTTCTGACTTTGAACATCGCTCCGTCTCAGATAACGGGTTTTGACAAACGGATGATTTCTTTGCTGGCGTCGGGACTGGCCGTCGATTTGGCTTTGCCGGACAAGGACGTTTCTGAAAAGATTTTGATAAAGTCCGGAATATCGGAGTCGGTCGCAAAGTCGATTGCCGCGCGAACTCCGCCGAACGGCCACATAATTTCGGGGATATGCAAAAAAATCGCGGCGTGGCGGGAATTGGATTGCGGCGATTTATCCGGCTCGGTTTTGGAAAAATTATTAGCGGACGTTTTGGAAAAAGAGAATACGCCGCTTGTTATGGTGAAAAACATGTGCGCGAAACTCGGCGTCGCATTTGATGACGTGATGTCTGCGACGCGCACGCGCGCGGTTGTATTCGC
>JAITLD010000032.1 GCA_031278055.1 Rickettsiales bacterium
GGATTGGTCGTTACAAAAATGGACGGAACCGGCAAGGGCGGATTTTTGGTGTCTTACGCCGCGCGTGAAAAAAATCCGCTGCCAGTGGTTTATATGGGTTATGGCGAGGAGATCGAAGACTTAAAACCATTTTCGGCCGAAGAATATATCGATAGAATGCTTTCAGAGTAATAATTGACTTTTTTTTATAAATAAATTAGAATACCCGACAGAATCAATAGGGAAGATTGGTTCACGGGCTTCAAAACCCACATAACAGCGATGTGAGAAATCATATCGAATCCCACTTGATAAAAGAGCAACGCGGAAGCGTCAACTGTTTTATCAATCCCCGCATGGTCGGGGAGCCGTCGGTTATAAAACAGGGGCAACCCGAAAACCAGCGGGATCATTCTGTTATGTGATTTTTGAACTCCCTGACCGCCAAATTCTCTTGGCGGTTTTTTTACAAATAGAGGGCGCGTCATGGAACAGATAAAAACGATAGTAACGGGAATTTCGGTTTATTTCGCCGGTTCTAATAATTTAACCAGTCAAACGGCTGTCGCTATAGTCAGCATGGCGATGAATACGAAATCGGATATCGATTTATATATTTTAGATTGCGGAATTCCGGCGGACGACATCAGGGCATTGGAACGGATTTGCGAAAAATACGACAACATAAAATCATTTACGATTCTTCCGGTGAATATGAGTTTGTTTTCAGGCTGCAACACTTGGTTCGGATATACCGACTGCTGGTCGAGATTCTTGTTTTCGGATTTGGCCCCGAATATAGACAAAGCCATTTATCTGGATAGCGATATCATTGTGATGAACGATATTCGGAAATTATATGATTTGGATCTGGGGGGCAAGGCGATCGCGGCAGCGCCTGAAATTTGGCATTTGTCAAAATGGCATGAATCTGAAAGAAATGATCGCAGGAAAAAATGGGGTTATTCCGACGATCATGTTTATTTCGGAAGCGGAGTCTTGATTTTTGATTGCAAAAAATGGCGCGATGAACGCCTTGCCGACAAAATACTCTCGATAGGTCGGCAATACGGGAAGATGTTGAAATTTCCAGATCAAGACGCCTTGAACATATTGTTTGCGGATAATTATCAAATCATAGACAATGAATTGGTCGCGACAAGTCAGGACATTGTGGATTTGGAAAAGCAGGCTCCGGAAAAATTCATGGCATTGCAAAAAAATTTGGTTGTCAGGCATTTTAATGTTTACAAACCGTTCAGTAGGGAAATTTATCTGGATGTGTCGAGAAAGAAAGTTATATGCCCGCATTTGGAAAATTGGTGGTATTACGCCGGCATGACACCGTATTATCAATATTTCCTGCATAAATTGAATCTGAAACGATTGAAGCCATTGACTGTGTTCAAGTTAAGATTGTTTGGTTTTATCCCGTTTTTGAAAATAAAAAGCGAAAGAAAAAAAACCAGCAAAAAATGGGTGATATTGTTCGGTTTTATTCCAATATTTTGTTTCAGGCACGCCGATTGATCTCTGGCTCTTCTGCGGCCTGAATTACATAATTTCTCCGAATGTATTTTGAATTTTTAGATAAATTATTGCGGCAAATAATGAAAAGTCTGGGCGAAAGAGTTCTTTTGCGCTGGACACATAATGCCAATTTTTGATATAATTGGACCACAGAGAGATGTCTTTAAGGAAAATATCTATTTTTGTCGCATTTCTTGTCGGGTTGCGTTGCGCATATGCGGCCGGAATGTCTGATTTTCAGGCTGCGGCCATGTTGTTGAATGCCGCAAGAAACAGCGATATCGCATTGGTCGAACAGTTGGTGAACGGCGGCGCGAATGTAAATTATGTAGATGGCACGGGCCTGTCGGTCGTATGCACGGCGATAATGAATAACGACTTGAAAGCCGCGCAAATCCTGCAAGTTTACGGCGCCGACGCCGGCGCGTGCGACGCGCAGATACGAAGGTATAAGAATAAATTGCCCAAGGAGGACAGTGGCGGTTTGTTCTCGGGGCTAAGCAACGCGCAGAACATGACATTGGCCGCCGGCGGAGCGGCCCTTGTTATAGGTGGGGCATATCTTTTGGGCGACAGTTTTTTTGGCGACGGAAACAAAAACAACAGTTCGTCGTCTAGCAGCAGCAGCAATCGCCCGAATACCGGCGGCGGAAGTAGCGGAGGAAGCGGAACCACCAGCACCGCATGGGCGAAAACCGCAAACGGTCCGGCATATCTGACGAACCAAAATATAGAATCGCAACTTAACAGCGTGATGAATACATGGAGCACGGGGGCATATATAACCGATTGGACCTTTATGAAAACCCATAGTAAGGTTCAGAATTATCTGTCGCTAATGGGCGGATATGCGCCGTTCGCGCGCGGATACACCGGGCAGGTCATGCCAAGGAACAGCGTCAATAATACCCCGATTCAACTTGCGGTCGGCGGCGGAATGATACCGATACCAGTCGCGTTGATAACCGCAAACGGCATAAAACTCGCAGGGACGGCCATGGATAAAGAATTCGCCTATGCGAAATATTTGTGCAGTTCGGATATAACCGCATGCCAGGATGTGATTCGCAGATACAAGAATTTCACGGATCTGTCCGGGAATTATGATTTTTCTCTTTCGGGCGCGAATACGGCATTTGATGAAAATGCGTCGTGGTCCGACACTTTGCTGGCGCAGATAATTATCGGCGGACGGACGGGGGACGCGAACGACGAGACGGTTTCAAGCGGGGATTTCATCGGCTTTATGCCGAACGGACAACTAGTGCTTTATCGCACCGGCGGCGGAAAAAAATTCAGCGATTTGAATATCGCGATAGCTTCGACGGATACGGAAGTTCTAATCGACGGAGCGACGCATACCATTACAGATAATGAAAAGGCGGGCGCGCATTTTTTTGAGAATGGCAAAGAGTATGTTATCAGCAATTGGAAATTATACGAATTATCCCCGCAAAGCTACAAGAATTTTGACGCGATGATGGACGCCATCGGCAGAACGGTAATATACATTAATGGCGACGCCACAAAACCGAAAGGGGGCGTGATTGCGAATGCGGCGATTCCCCATAACATGAAGACGTCGGGCGTCGCCGAAATAAAGGACCTTGATAGATTCGCGGCGTTGAACGGATTGAATAAAAATCAAGCGTTCCTGAAATTCATAAGCGATTATTATTATTACACGGGCGAGGTCAGTTCCGTGCCTGGAAATTTTTTTATCAGTCTGAACAATAGCGGGCAGAATAATCCGTTCGTTATTTTCAGCGCGGGTGAATATGATTTGTCTTCATCTGCCGGAACATTGACCGCAACGTTGGATAATGCCGCGCCGCTTTTGTATGGCGGATTGAATCATCACTTTATGACCGCGGTCGCCGTGCAATATAGCGCAGGGACGGTAAATATCAGCAACGCGTCCGAGGTGCCGCACAGCGGAAAATATGTGCTGGCGAATTATACCGATTCAAGCGGAAGCACATTTGCGGCGCGCGCGTGCGGCGCCGCCGGATTGGTGCAGGGCGGTGTCGATCCATGGTGCTTCGCGTCGGCCGGAACGACTGGCGAGCAGGCGGTTTCAACCCTGGCGGGCGCGGTCGGAATTGTCCAAAGCGCGTTTAATTACATGACTAACGATCAGATTTTCACATTATTGGCTTTGACGGCCGATGGCAAATTTTATGGCGCGTCGGAATTGAACGACAGATATCAGCTGCCGTCCGATTTCATGTATGATTTGCCGGCTACGAGCGATACGAATTATTGGACCGAATGGAAAAAGCTGTTTAATAAGGCATTCGGATACGGAATGGTGAATCTGGAACGCGCCACGCAGCCGGGCAAGGAATTATTTTTTTACAGCAGCAATCACAGCACGAAGGATGGATATTGGTCCGGAACGAGTTCCGCCAACCGCGCGGCTACGGTGTTCATGCCGTCGTCCGCATTCGGCGGCCGCGCGGCGACTATACAGACGCCGATGTTCGATTTTGTAGAAAGCGCGGATGGAACGGAGAGTATGCCGCGCGTGTTCGACATGTCGTTTTCGTTTGGCGGCGACCGTTATGGATTAAATCTGACAAGTCTGCTTGGCGAAATTTCATTGGATGAAAAAAAAGAAAATGAAAATTTGTCATTTCAATTATTGGATAACGGCCGCGAGATAAAAAATATGAGGATTGGTTTTGCGGGGGACGGCTATGGTTTGTCTGCGGATTACCGCGGCCGCCGCGGCGATTCTACGTTCTCAAATGAAAATCCGGTGATGTCTCTTGCCGGTGACGCCCTATCCGCAAACATGGATTTTCAGGTCTTTGATTTTGGTTTTCGTTTTTCCGCATTCGGGGGAAGCATGACGGACGAGGCGTTGCTTGGGGCGGATCCCGCGATTTCAAATAATTTCATGCCGGCGAAACTTGGCAATGTTTACGGTTTTAATTCATCCGCCAAATACGGCGTGTTGAAATTCGGGTTTGGGTATATGGATGAATACGGCACTACTCTCGGCGCGTATAGCGGGGGCCTGTTTGATTTCGGTGGCGGGAAAACCGTCTATGCCGCTGCAGAAATTAAAGTTGGGAATTTCACGGCGCAATATACGGCCGCCCGCACGAAGACAAATCCGGGGTATGGGTTTATCAGTAATGTTTCCGATTTATATTCGGATTCATACGGCATCAATGCGGATTTTGGAAGATGGTCGTTTAATGTTTCCCGTCCGCTTGCGATTACAAAAGGGACATTGGAATATATGAATACGGATTACGAATTGGTTGAATCGTCGGATGGTTATGATTTGAATGCAACGCCATATTTGGAAAAAATAGATTTGTCGCCGGATTGGCGCGAAACCCGTTTGGCCTTTTTATATCGACCCGAGGTTTCCGAACGAACAAAGCTGGCATTTGGATTTGTGGAACGCCTGAATCCCGGAAATATGGCGGGACACGAGGAAATTTTGGTATTGAAATTCCATAGGATTTGGTAGAGAAGTTACAATTATTAATCTTTCTTATTCCCGCCTGTACAGGAATGACAAAAAAACTCTGAACTTTTCAAGCCCTATTCCCGCCTGCGCGGGAATGACAAACAACTTTGTTGTTTGTCAAAAAAAATGCTACACAGTTTTGTTC
>JAITLD010000039.1 GCA_031278055.1 Rickettsiales bacterium
ACCGTTTGGCCATCTTTCGCGCAAGATACCAGTTTTTCTGGCGGTATTATTTCCCGCAACATCTGCGCGTCCCCACTCAAACACGCAACAAACCCTTTCCCACAAGCAGTTTCGTCCTCGAGAGCATTTTTGATGGCGGTGGTGCAGGCATCAACGCGCATGGCGGCGAGCTTTGCGACCACGAACTTCCATATGGGGTTCGTGGAACCGGTATTCTTGACCTCTGAAATTGGAATTCCCGCCTGCTCCAGAACGACCTTGCAGGTTTCCCTCATCAGTTCGGGATTTCCGAGACATGCGTCGTAATCGTCCTCGGCCTGCTTGGGGTCGAACTTCGACGCGCATGCTTTCTGAAAGCATGCGGAAATGTTTTCCAGAATACTTTGTCTAGAGCTGTCTTCCGCCAGAAGTTCCGCGGCTTTGAGGGCCGGCGCGATTTCGACAAGAAATGAGGGCCAAACCTCCGCCCTTACGGAAACGCAGTTTTTGGTGACTGTCGCCTCGCATAGTTTGCGCTTACTCTGAATATTATCCAGGGTTCCTTGTCCAACCTTTATTGTGGTACTGGCGCCTGGAATGTTTACCGGCGTGCTGTTTCCCGATAAACCCTCGCCTGTATTGTAGAAAGTGCATTTTGTGAAATCATCGCCGCAGCCCCCAGTCGTCGCCACGCATTTGCGCATCTCGATAATGCATTGACCCAGATCGTATTTATTCTGCTCGTCAAACTTTTCCAATGCGGCTTCCTTCATCGCGCGTTGCGCTGTCGCAAGCTTCTGCGATGACGCCGTCCGCCGTTTTTTCAATTCCAGCTCGTACCCGCTGCAATCACTTTTAATCTGCGTTGAATACATCATTTGCAGCATTTTTATATCTTTTTCGCAACCGATTCCAACCTGCTGCACGCAGATTTTGCGGACACCATCATGCAGCGCGTTACCTGTCAACCCCTCAAGCGGATCATTCTCAACCTCTTCGACTTCAATAATCGCTTCTTCCATTCCAATTTTATCAAATGCGTCCATATCCAGCGTGCGCCGCTTTGACTTTTTTGTTGATGATGAAATTGAACCGTCCGCATTCTGTGTCTGCGAGGTACTCATAGCACTTGTGGCGCTGTTCACTATTTTATCTACTTCGTCGGCCTTTTCGCCCATATCGATTCTTGAAACGCCATCAGTTGCCAATTTCAGAGATTGCGCGTCCAGTTTTTCGATTTCCGACAATATGGAGTCATAGGTCTTCACCTGGTCGCTGCAGATACAACGTGCGCCGTTAGCGTTGTCTTGCATACAGAAAGAATCCATACACCCAAAATATCTCGATTTGCATTCTTCGTCGACAATGCCGGCATTGCTGGCCGCCCCGGCAATCTTCGCGCTGCCTGTTTGAATCACCGATTGCGTTGCGGCCGCGCGCACGCTGTTTGCGGCGCCGCCCGATGTTTTTGGGGCCGATGCTGTCGATGCGGGCGACGATCTTGTTCCGGATGACCGTGTCGATCCCCCACCTGCTGACGCCGCCGCCTTTGGCGCGGAGGCGCCGATACTAACAACGTTCTGCGTCGATGCCGCACGCGCTTTGGCGCCCGAAGGAGCTGGTGCTGATTGGACGCCCCCGCCTCTTCCACCGCGCGGTGCAGCAGAAAATACAGAGCCGTGCGCAAACAATAAAATCGAAACTAAAATCAATGTTTTTTTCATTTGTGAATAATCTCCGGCTACATAACTAACTCATTCCTTTCACCTCGGATTTTATCATATTTTGCATAATCAAAACAAGAGAAAAATAGACCCTATTCCCGCCTACGCGGGAATGACAAACAACTTTGTTGTTTGTCAAAAAAAACGCTGCTAAGTTTTGTTCCATACATTTTTTTTACAAAACCCGTCAGGGTTTTGTCATTCCCGCGCAGGCGGGAATAGGGACTATTTTATTGAAACATAGAAAATGACAATAGAGTTCTGATTTAATAGTGCCTAATTAGATTGATAATTAATAATTTTTTTAACTCTGAACTCTCAAGCCCTATTCCCGCCTATGCGGGAATGACAAACAACTTTGTTGTTTGTCAAAAAAAACACTGTTAAGTTTTGTTCCACACACTTTTTTACAAAACCTTTCAGTTGTTTGTTAAAAAAAACACTGCTAGGTTTTGTTCCATACACTTTTTTACAAAACCCGTCAGGGTTTTGTCATTCCCGCGCAGGCGGGAATAGGGCCTGGAAGAGTTATGAGTTAAATTATTAATTGTTCTTTGTTTCAAAAACTCTTCAACATCTGTTCGGAGCCATATTTCATTTTTTCGAGATATGATTCGTATTTTTTGCAATCCTGACCTATTGTCGTGCGGTACATCGACTTCATGTTTTCCGCCATATAAAAACATCCCGTTAAGTGCTGTTTGCAATAGTTGTCCCCGGCGACAAACGCATTCTGTCCGCGAACGCTCGATTCCGTCCCCGTCCATTCTATATTCAATGCCTCATCCAAACTTGCCATCGAGTTTGAACCAGTCGCGCCAAATACTTCATTCCAATATTCGTTAATCTCTTCCTGACTCATCCCATCCTCGATTTCCCCGCCGTTTCTCATAACCGTAATCTGCCGAAGCAATTCGTCAATAGCGGGCTTGTATTCCGCATCCAATTGGGCCAGACGGGCGCTGCAATAACAACGGTCATACTTCGTACTCGGCCTGTTGCAATAATTATCCATGCAGCTGCTGTAATCCGCCAGACATTTTTCCGGAGTAATATCGCCGACCAGCTGCGTCGCTTGCACAGGATTTTCGACCGCGGTATTCCTTTGCTGCACAACAGACTCGTCGGCCCGCGATCCGGAACGCGCGCGTGAAACCACGCGCCTGACATTTCCCGATGACGCCGCGGATGCCGCGCGCGCGACCGTCGTCGCGGCGCGCGCCGATCGCTGCGCCGCCGATGAATTCGATGTCGTTGCCGAACGCGCGACCACGCGCCTGCCGGTGTTGGACATTCCGTCCTGATAGCGCGCGAAATTGGACAGGGGCGTGGCACCGGCCCCCGTTATCTGGCGCGACATCAGCTGATTTCTGCCAACCGTATATTCGGAATCTTTCGGTTTTAATTTCGCGCGCATTGCCTCGTTCAGATAGGGCTCCATCATATTGTATTGCTCGGGCGACAACAAGGCGTTCGTATTCGCGGCGCATAACCTGTGCGAAAACATAAAGACCAAAAAGCAAGCTATAATCGTCTTCAATTTTTTACTTTATCCCGAATGTCGCATCCACCCTGACCGATATGTCGCCGGCGCCCGATTGAATGTAATCGGCCGACTCGTCCCTTACCCTTGACGATGCGGCCTTAAATAAAACGGGATTCATTCCGTCGGACCGCGCGGCGCCGAACGCCGCCGATAATAATCGCCCGACCGTCTCGCCATCCCCGGCCGCAATAGCCGCCGCTTTTTTGCGCGCATCGGCAATCGCTTCCTGCAAACATTTTTCCGTCGCCTCGTCTATAACGCCGCGCGATGAAAAGTTTTTCATGTTCTGGGGAAATACGCGCGCATTTTTCACATTCTGTATTCCGCCCAGAACCGCGTCAATTGTTTTTTTGTCGGATGTCGTGACCTCTAAATCAATATGCGATTCCACGCCGAGCAAAACAGATTGATTCTTTTTCCATTCGGTTTTTTCATAACTATACAGGCCCGTCGTCTGTATCTCGATGGTTTTGTCATCGATTTTATTTTTTATAAAACCCACAATGTTATCCGCCGCGCTCTGGACCGAACGGAGCGATGCGGCCGCGTTCTTGTCCAATGTCCGAACTTGCAAAACTATCGAGAATTTATCGCGCGGAACTTTCGCGACGCAAAAACCCGCGGCGGATACCGTGCGCGACGACGCGCCGAAAATATAAAAAGCGACGGCGATTACGATAATCCCGATTAATCCGGCGATATAATATTTTTTCATGATTTTCCGCCTTTCTTCATAATAACCATCTGGATGATTCCAACTATGCTGGATACCGTCCAATACAAAACAAGACCCGACGGCATAACCGCGAACAGGCCCGCGAATACGAGCGGCATGTATTTCATTACCTTCATTCCCGGCATGTCGCTTTGCGCATTGTGAGACAATCTATTTTGAAGGAACATCGTCGCGGCCATCAGAAGCGGAAGCATGAAAAACGGATCCATCACCGACAAATCATCCAGCCATAAAAATCCGGCATGCCGCAACGGCACCGCTATCAACAGGGCCTTGTAAAGCGCGAACAAAATCGGAATTTGCAAAAGCAATGTCCCGATACTCGACAAGGGATTCGCCTTGTGCGTTTGATACAGGCGCATGATTTCCTGCTGCATGCGCAGCTTGTCATCCGCGTAAAGTTTCTGCACCCTCTGCATTTCCGGTTGAATTTTCTGCATCGCCGCCATCGACTTGTATGATTTTTTCGTCAGCGGCCACATCAAGGCGCGGATTATCAGCGTCAATAATATGATCGCAATCCCGTAATTCGGAATTAAGTCGTGCAGTTTTCCAAGGGACCACAAAAACGGACGCGATAAAAATCCGAATGTTCCGTAATCGAGAGTCCCGTCGATGTTTTGAATCCTATCGCCGACAATCGCGAGCGCATCCTGGGTTTTCGGACCGGCGAAAATATGGGTCGTCAACGTCGCTGATTTTCCGGCCTCGACTTTCAAATATTCCGGCGCCACATCCGCCTGAAAAAGCCCGTCCGCGCGCCGCTTTATCTTGATCGTTTTATCGGACGGTTGCGCGGACGAGGCTATCGTTTCCCAATACTGATCCGTGAATCCGACAAACGAGGCCTGATCGCCGCGGATCTGATAAATCGGCGGATTATCCGTAATCTCGCCCCATGATTCATTTTCGATTTCGCCATTCGCATTGGCGATTCCGCCCGTCTTCACGGATAATTTGTTTTTCTGATCGCCATGCCGCACGATACGAGAATATTGCGAGACGAATATCGCCTTTTTCGAGTTATTTTTTATTTCGTCCGAAACTGTTATGACATAATCGCCGGACGTTTTAATATCGCGCGTGAAAGAAA
This sequence comes from Rickettsiales bacterium, assembly GCA_031278055.1. Taxonomy (GTDB): domain Bacteria; phylum Pseudomonadota; class Alphaproteobacteria; order Rs-D84; family Rs-D84; genus JAISGC01. The sequence continues at coordinate 5,079 of JAITLD010000039.1, forward strand.
CGCCGGCGGCGGCCCCCCACCTCATCTTGTCAAAATCCGTCGATTTCGACGTTTTCCACAAAGTATTCGCGCGCGGAACATTCGTTCCGTCCGCCAACAATCCGATTTCTATGAACTCTTTTTCGTCCGACAGCAATTCTATATTTTCAACCTCTCCCTTTTCGGCCTTGTAATCGGTCAGGTTTATGTTTGAAATGCGCAGGCCTTGTACAGTTGCCGTGATTTTATCGTCCGCCAATGTTCGGCGCGGCACATCGGAAATATCGATATGTTCGATTTCCGCCGTTTGAATCGGCGCCTCATTTTTTTTCGATGGATAAAAAATCCAATATATCAGGATGAAAATCAGAATCCATCCCATAAATCCAAATCCTTTTTTCGGCTCTTTATTATCATTCGCCGCCCTCATTTGAGAAAACTGCTGAAATCCGCTGACATTATTATTCAAGTATTGAACCATAATTTTTTCCTTTGATTTATCCAGTGCAAAATATACAATCCCACGCCGACGCAAATGCAGACGTCCGCAATATTAAACGCCGGCCAATGCCATGTCCCGACATGCCAATCGACAAAATCTATCACCGCGCCGAACCGCACGCGGTCGATTAAATTGCCGAGGGCGCCGCCGACAATAAGGGACATTGCCCATACCTCCACGTTTCCCCTGATCCTCGTAAATAAATGATATCCCAAAAATCCGATAATCATACCGGTCAGGAAAATCATGACGAATGGCGAAACTTCGCGAAACATGGAAAACGATGTCCCCGGATTCCATGTGAATACGATGTTAAACCAATTTGTCAAACGCCACATCATAAATGGAAACGGAACCAACGCGAACGCGTCTCCGGACAAATGCCATCCGTCGGCGACCATCGACAGCAAAACACCCTTTGCAATCTGGTCCGCCAAAACCGCAGATGTTAGAATCGCAATTATTTTTCCCATACGGCCAGCTTACAACAAAAGCAAAATATTTGCAAGACAATTGCGGGCACGGCGCCCGCCGCCCGCGGGTCCGTCTAAACCCTATCCACCGTTTCGTAATTGTTTCTGCGCATGCGGGATAAAATACTTTCAATCTCTTTTTCGCCGACGCCCATTTCCGCAAGAACGCCCTGCCCCAGCAAGAACGACGATTCTATCGTTTCCGGCAGCGCCACGCGCGCGCCCTCGCCTATCAAAATTTTCGATTCCTGAAGATTGCGCGCGCGCGCGAAAATTTTGAGGCGCGGCGCGATTCTTTTCGCCGCGCGGACGGTTTTTTTCGCAACCGCCGCATTGTCCAGCGCGACGATCATGGCGCGCGTGGCGCGCGGCGCCAAACCGAATCCCGCCAAGACATCGCTACGCGTGGTGTCGCCGTAAAGAACGCCGAGGCCCGCCTCTTTTCCGGCAAGAACCCTGTCGACATTCATATCGATCGCGATATACGGGATCTTTCTCGCGTCCAGCATTTTCGCAATTGTCATTCCGACACGCCCGAACCCGCAGATTATCACATCGGGCTTTTTGGAAACCAAACCGTTATATTTTTGCGCCAGCTTCTGCGAATACAAAAGTCCCTTTTCATTCATATTATCGAAAATACGAAGCATTATCGGCGTTAATCCCATTGAAATAATTATGATTGCCGTCAGGATTTCGGCATGTTGCAGCGGAATCGCGCCTATGCCCGACGTTTTTAATGTTTGAAGCAATAACAAACCGAACTCGCCCCCCTGCGCCAGAAGAAGCGCGATTAAAAACGCGCTTCTACGCGACCCCCTGCGCATGCGCGCGATAAAATAGACGGCCGCGAATTTCAACGCGATTAATCCGGCCGCGCCCAGCGCGACAATCCAGATGTTTCGGATTAAAAATCGCAATTCAAGTCCCATTCCGAGAGAAATAAAAAACATCGCGATGAATAGGGTCTGATACGGCGCGATGTCGGCGCGAACCTGGTGATTATAAACAGTTTCGGAAAACAGCATTCCGGCCAGAAAGGCCCCTATCGCCGGAGGCATTCCGATGTAGTGAAATACGGCGGCCCACGCCGCGATGCTTGACAAGATTATCAGCAAAAATGCCTCGCGCGATTTTATTTTCGCAACTTCCCGCATGATGGGATTCATTATCAGTTTTGCGACAATAACCGCGCCAAAAACCAAGCCGATTGTCATAACCGAAACGTCGATTACTTCCGCGCCAAGGTTAAATGATTTTCCCGCGAATACGGGCAGCATGGCCAAAAGCGGAATCGTTAGCAAATCCTGAAACAAAAGAATTGAAAAAGCCTGGCGCCCCAGGCGCGACTGTAATTCATTCCGATCGGCCAATGTCTGCAAATCCGCGCCTGAACTCGACATCGCGAGCATTATACATACCATAATTGACGGCATGATCGGCCAGTCGGCGATCCAGAAAATAAAAGGAAACAAAAGAACTGCAACCGTTAAAACCTGGGCCGCGCCGAGGCCGAAAATATTTTTCCGCATGGACCATAATCGCCTGATGTTCAATTCCAATCCCAGCGTGAACCACAAGAACATTATCCCAAGCCCGCCCATAAAATTCCATACGCCGGATAATTGGTAAAGCCCGAGGGCATGCGGACCGGCGATTATTCCAGCCAATAAAAACGCGACCAGCGAACTGACATGGGCTTTTTTGAATAGCAAAACCAATCCAAGCGCAATCCCAAGAAACAATAATATCGACGTTTCCATAATTCCCCTCCGATAATCTGAATTATATCAATTATTGATTCTTTTACAAAATCACAAAAAACAAACTACAATTAACAACTAATTATTAATTTAACTCATAACTCTGAACTCTCAAGCCCTATTCCCGCCTACGCGGGAATGACAAAACCCTGACGGGTTTTGTAAAAAAAAGTGTATAGAATAAAACTTAGCAGCGTTTTTTTTGACAAACAACAAAGTTGTTTGTCATTCCCGCGCAGGCGGGAATAGGGCCTGAGAGTTCGGAGTTCAGAAAGATTGATAATTAATAATTTTTTTAACTCTGAACTCTCTTGTCAGTTTCCATGTTTCAATAAAATAGACCCTATTCCCGCCTGCGCGGGAATGACAAAACCCTGACGGGTTTTGTAAAAAAAGTGCATGAAACAAAACTGGGTAACGTTTTTTTTGACAAACAACTGACGGGTTTTGTAAAAAAAAGGTGTATAGAACAAAACTGGGTAACGCTTTTTTTTGACAAACAACTCTGAACTCGGTTGACATTTGGTGGAAATTCATTATAATGTAAAAAAATCCTTTGCCTGTGGGCACGGGGCACCGGCGGACGAGTTTCGTTGTCGGCGATTTTTTAATGCCTTTGCCATCCGGTAAAGGAATAAAACAAAAAGGATAAAACATGGCGGTGGTTATCAGATTGCAGCGGCGCGGCGGAAAAAAACAGCCGTATTATTATATTGTCGCGGTCGACTCGCGCGTTGCGCGCGATTCCGGAAATATTTTGGAAACATTGGGAAAATACGATCCTATGCAGCCGAAAGATTCCGACAAGCGCGTGATTTTCAATGCGGACAAAATAAAAGCGTGGATTTCAAAAGGCGCGCGCCCGTCCGACAGGATTTATAAATTTCTGGCAAATGCGGGATTGTTGCCCAAGCGCGATATTCCGGTTCAGACAAAGCAAAACTTGCAATCCGAAAAAACTCTCGCAAAACTGAAAGCGCGCGAAGAAAAATTGGCCAAGACCGCCGAAGTTTCCGCGCCGACGGAAACACAGGATGAACAA
>JAITLD010000078.1 GCA_031278055.1 Rickettsiales bacterium
CTGTCATTACTGCTATGTTGGACAGCATTGCACAGACGTCCAGCGCAAAACAATAGAACCTCATAAATACTCTTCGACATGGATCGCGGGCGCCCTTTCTTTGGAAAAATTAGGCGGACGGGCAATAGTCAATTTTTGCGCGCACGGAGAAACCTTGATTCTGCCGCAGAATTTGGAATATATTCGCATGATTCTCGCCGCCGGACATTTTGTAATGATTGTGTCCAATATGACGCAAACCAAGGCGATCTCCAAATTATTAGAACTGCCGCCAGAGCAGATTTCGCGATTGTTTTTTAAATGTTCTTTTCATTGGTTGGAATTAAAGCGATTAAAATTGCTGGACACATTCGCAAAAAATGTAAATAACGCCTGGAAAACCGGCGCGAGCATAACGGTTGAAATCACTCCCAGCGACGAATTAGAGCCGCATATTCCGGAAATAAAATCATATTCACTGAAAACTTTCGGCGCATTGCCGCATATTACGATTCCGCGCGATGAAATCCACGGATATGAAATGCTGACAAAGCATACGCCTGCGGAATATGCAAAAATATGGGGACAGTTCGATTCTCCTTTGTTTGATTTCAAGATGTCCATTTGGGGCAAGAAAGTCAAGGATTTTTGCTATGCGGGCGATTGGGGATATTCCATAAATATGGCAAGCGGCGACATATTCCGTTGCTCGTCTCGCGGGCATATTGGCAACTTATCCAATGATAGGATGCCTCGCAAACCTGTTTGCAGAAAATGTCCATTTCCTCACTGCTATAACGGACATTTTTGGGAAATCTTCGGCATGGTGCCGACAATTAAAACGCCGACATTTGCGAATATGCGCGACAGAAGGCGCAAGGATGGAACGCATTGGTTGCGCCCGCGCATGATAAAAGCATTCACAAGCAAGACGACGGATACGCGCAGACCGTATTCGAAATTGAAAGAAAATCTGCTTAATATTCTGACGAGAAAAAAGAATCGTCAAAATCCCTCCCTATGGCGACGCCTACGCCATTTCAAATTCCAGCATCTTCGCCATTGGCAAAAAAATATAATAAGGAAAATAAAATGAGAAAATTATTTGTAAATCTGATAGGTTTGTTTATACCTTTTCCAAAGTTGCGCCGCAGGATTCGCGCATTTCTTAAAACGAAGTATTGTGGAAGGGGGATTTCCCGCCCGTATATTCCGCCCAGAAAAACCTATAAACGGATTGTTTCCAATATTGGATCCGGACATTCTGGCTCTGGAACAATCCTTGATTTTCTGACCGAATTCGATAATTGCACAAGTTTTGGATACCATTCTCCGAATGGAGGCGGCAGATTATCGCACACGCTTGCCCGCAAACCCCAGGATGAGATGGACTTCCTAAGGCATACCGGCGGTATTTTTCATTTGGAATCGGTATTTGAGAACAACAATCCCTACATCCGCTCCGACACGATAAAAATGTTTATTTCGTTATACGAGTTTCTGTATAAGAACTCGCCGTACGAGATTTACAACGATGAATTTTTACGCCTGTCGCGCGAATTTGTGGATGATCTAACAGCAATACGGATTCCCATGACAGAATTTAACGGTCGCTTCCTTTATCAAGGTACCCCTCCTCAAAGCGACGGACTGGAACATCCGTTTTGGACATGGCCGGGGCGTACCATGCATAAATATGTTCTGAAAAATTTGACGCGCAAGGAATACCGCGCGATCGCCAAAAATTTCTTGAACAAATTTCTTTCCACGATCGAATCCCAGGACATAATGTTCCTTGACCATTTTACGAATGACCGCAACATTAACATCGCGGAAAAAATGGAATATTTTGACGATATGCGGATTATAGGCGTATGGCGCGACCCGCGGGACATCTTCGCTACGGTAATATTGTTAAATGTTCAATTTATTCCCAGGACTCCCAGCGAATTCATAGAATATTATAGGCAAAATACGTCGCCCATTCTTGAAATGTCGCACCCGAATTATATATCGCTGAGGTTCGAGGATTTTGTCCTGAACTATGATGCTGTCGCGCCAAAAGTTATGGATTTTCTTGGATTGTCGGAAAAAAACCATATTCATCGACGGGGATTTTTTGATCCGGATGTTTCCCGGAAAAACATCGGACTTTATAAAAACATAGAAAACCAGGCGGCCATAAAGCAGATAGAAAAAGAACTTTCCGAATACATTTACAAAGGAAATTCCGAATGGTTATAGGATACACGACAGGTGTTTTCGATATGTTTCATATCGGGCATCTGAATCTGCTTCGTCGGGCACGGGAAAATTGTGATTATCTGATTGTCGGCGTTACAATTGATGAATTGTCGGTATCGCGCAAAGGCAAAGTTCCGATAATTCCTTTCATCGAAAGGTGTGAAATAATTGGTGCGCTAAAATTCGTCAATAAAGTGGTTTCACAAGATACCATGGATAAAATGGCGGCTTGGAATAGGTATAAATTTGATATTATGTTTGTCGGCGACGATTGGAAAGGATCCCCCGAATGGGATGAATTGGAAAAGAAATTGGCGGAAGTAGGCGCGCGGATAATGTATTTTCCATATACTAAATCAACATCATCCACCAAAATGCGCGAATACTTAAATCAGGCATTGACGGATCGTACATCATCGCATTTTCAGTAAAATCCGCGAAGCGGCAACCCGAGAGTTTTTGATCGCAATGCCAAAAAATCGAATACTGTTCGGGCCCGCGGTTTGCAAAATCCATAAAAACATATTATAATTTGAAAAATCGGAGAAAATATGAAACGAGTTGATTTGATTCGCAGCGTTCAGGTGCAGTTCGGAAATTTGGACGCCGAAAGCGCCGCCGCAATAACGGACAGCGTGTTCGATTGTCTGCAACGGCATGTCGCCGATGGCAATCGGGTGGAGTTGCGCGGATTCGGCGTTTTCCAACCGCGATTGCATATAACTAAAATCGGATTCAATCCGCGGACCGGCGAGAGAATCGCCGTCGCGGCGGGACGAACCGTCAAGTTTCGCCCGGGCGCGGACCTAGTAAAAAAGATGAACAAATGATAATAAAAACAAACCGTCATGCCAGGTACGATTCCGTAAAGCGATTATTGTGGCTGAAATGCAGCAGTTGCGGCAAACTGATTTATTACAAAGATTTTCGCGAAAACGCGCGCGTCTGCCCGAAATGCGGCTTTACTTTTTCAATGATGCCCCAGCAGCGATTCAACCTGATATTTGATTCCAAAGCCTGGGACGAAATTACAATGCCGACCGCAAGCGACGACCCGTTGGGATTCATCGACAGAATGCCTTATTCCGAACGACTGTCCGAGGCGCGCGAAGAAACGAAAATGAAAGATGCTTTCGCGGCGGCGGACGGGAAAATAAACGGTATCGATGTGACGGTCGGCGTCCTGAACGGCGACTTTATGATGGGGTCCATGGGTCGTTCGGTCGGCGATGGAATTATCGCCTCAATCAATCATGCGATTTCAGAAAAACGTCCATACATTATCTTCACGGCGTCCGGCGGCGCCCGCATGCAGGAAAATATTCTGGCGCTTATGCAGATGGCGCGCACGACCGCCGCAGTGAACAAATTGAGCGACGCGAAGCTGCCGTATATAGTAATTTTGGCCGACCCTACTTTCGGCGGAGTCACGGCCTCGTTCGCAATGCTAGGCGATATTCATATCGCCGAGTCCGGCGCCAGAATCGGATTTGCGGGACGCCGCGTAATCGAGCAGAATTTGCGCGAGAAATTGCCATCGAACTTCCAAACCGCCGATTATTTATACGATCACGGCATGGTGGATATGGTATGCCAGCGCAAGGATTTGAAAGACAAAATCGGGACCATTCTATCGATTTTGATGAAAAAAGAAATGCCGGAGGTCCCGAAAATCGCCGCGCCGAAAATGCCGCCCGCAGAAACGCGAAGACACCATCATAGCCGCAAGAAAAAAGAAGAGCAACTATCCAAGGCATACGAAAAGGTCATCTTGGCCAGAAATGAAAATCGTCCGCACTTTCTGGATTATGCATCCGGATTGACATCCGGATGGACGCCCCTTGCCGGCGACAGATTATTCGCGGAAGATCCGGCTTTGATTGGTGGAATCTGCTATTTCCGCGGAATCCCAAGCGTAATGATTGGGCACGAATTGGGACGTACCATAGAAACGAGGCAAAAGCACAGATTTGGAATGCCGAATCCGGAGGGGTATCGCAAATCTGCGCGCCTGATGCGGCTGGCGGAAAAATTCGGTTTGCCCGT
>JAITLD010000028.1 GCA_031278055.1 Rickettsiales bacterium
AGTCAAAATGAAAGCGAATTAAGAATTAACAAAGCTTAATTAGATTTATAATTAATAATTCAAGAACTCTGAACTCTGAACTTTTCAGGCCCTATTCCCGCCTACGCGGGAATGACAAAAAAACTCTGAACTCATAACTTAGATTAATAATTGTTAATTAATTTTTCCATTGTAAATTTTCTTTGTCGCAAAAACACCGCCTCGGCGGTGTTTTTGCGATTTGACAAATCATGCTTTATTCTCTTGTCGCCTGAGGCGGCTGATTGTCTTTTCCGTCTTCCGGTTTGCCTTTCGGCATTCCTTCCGGACGCTCCGGCATTTGGATTCCGCAGATTTCAAATGCCTTTTTACGGCATTCGCGTTCTGCTTCCATTTCCGCTTTTTCCTCCTCTGTCGGCTCTTTCCGTTCCGGCCGCGCGCCTTCCTGAACTTCGCCCTCGGGCTTCTTCATTTCGCGCTTCGGACAGCCCTGCTTTTCAACGCAGGCTTTTTGTTCCTCCGTCAGCTGTTCCATGAATCCGCCGGGTTTTCCGCCGCCAGTTCCATCGGGTCTGGGACCGCGCTGTTCGTCGGCCGCACTCAATACAACCGGCAACGCCAGCAAAAACGCCGCAAGTATTATTTTTTTCATTTCTTCCACCTTATTATTTGCTTTCCGGTTTCGGAGCTTGCGGTTTTTTTGCGTCCGGTTTCGAACCGCGCTCGCCGTCAAAGCCCTGCCTTGCGCCCGCGTTAGGACCGCGCATTTCTCCGCCGCGATGACCGCCCGTTATTTCCGGACGCGGACCGCGTTCGCCGCCAAAACCAAAGTGGGGTTTCTTATTACAGCCGCCGAATACGGCGATAGCCAATGCGACCACGGATATGCCCAGCGCAATATAAGATACAAGATTGTTTGTTTTTATTTCTGCCATTTTATTTTCCTTTCGTTTTTGGTTAAACAAGCAGACTATGCCTGAAAAAAACTGCTGGATTTTGCAGACATATTCCGCGGAACTTGCGTCATGCAGATTGCAAAGAACCTGGTTTACGAAGTGTTTAGCTCCTGTTTCCGTTCCTGCGGCAATTATATCATACCGCAGCCATTCGATACAATGAAATAATCGCGGCGCGACTCTCTGATGAATTGCCCGCGTTTTTTTTCCAAACAATTGGGCCTATTATCCCAATTAAACACGACGTTGTTTTAATTCATTAATTTTTGCGCCAGCAATATTTTATACTGCTAATTTATATTTGCGGGCTTTGGTCGCGCCATGCGCGACAAGAATACCGGCCGCAACCAGCATGGCGAAATATTTCTTTACGCTGACCGCTGATTTATTGGTCAAAAGTTGCGCCCTATAATTATCAATTTCGCCGTTGTTTTCCAAGAATCCGATTATCCCGCGCAGAAATTCCAATTCGGTTTTGGATAATTTATCAGTAATTTTTCCTGGAATTATATCAGTAATTTTTCCGACCGGCAGTTCGGATATGGCCCCGGCGACGGATTCAAGCATGAATTCTATAAACTCGGTGGAATCCGCTGTTTTTTCAGCCCGCCCCAATACCGCATAGTATTCCGCTTGATTTTCATGCACTATTGTTTCAATCGGCAACCATGCAAAAATTTCATACCATTTGCTTAATACCAAAGTCTGCCACAAGCGTCCGATACGGCCATTTCCATCGGCAAACGGATGAATGAATTCGATTTCAAAATGCATGACACTGGATTTAACCAACGGATGTGCGTCGGATTTGCGCGCCCAATCAAATAGGTCTTTGACCAGCCCGGCCACATATTCCGGTTTGGCCCCAATGTGCATAACTTCATCGCCCGAAAATACACCTACATTTCCGGAACGAAATAATCCCGACTCCGCAACTAAGTCCGCCGTCATCAATTTATGCGCGCCCAGAAAATCTTTAACGCTGAACGGGTTCAAATCCATGATATGTTCGTATGCGGCATAAGCATTTTTAACTTCGCGAATTTCACGCGGATTGCCGATAACGCGCTTGCCATTTATAATATCCGCTACTTGTCCCAGCGACAGAGTATTCCCCTCGATGGCGGCGGATGATTGAATGGAACGCAGACGATTGACTTTGCGCAAATGCAAATTGCGCCCGTATTCGCCGCTACCCTGCACTTTACCAATTTGTTCGGCAATCCGTCCGACAAGATTTATTATTTTTTCAGTAATTGAAAAAGGCGGTTTTTTCATTTTATCCAATTATACACCATTTTTATCAAACTTCCATTTTTTCGGTAATTATTTCGGTAAATTTTTCGGTAATTCAAACGAATCGCCCCGCCCGGGTCGATTGCGGTTGCGATTCGCTCCGGCATGCGACCCGATGTCAAAGACAACGGGACTTTCTTTATAGATTTACAATTTATTTAATGTCTTTCACTGTTACTTTGAACGTGACATTCTGACCGGCAAGCCCGGGAAGGTATTTGTCGGGAAAACGAAGTTTCACTTCGCGAACCTCGCCTTTTTTCGCACCGACCAGCTGGTCTTCAAATCCGGGCACGAACTGGCCGCTGCCCAGTTTTAATTCAAAATCCCCCGTACCGCCCGGGAATTGAATATCGTTTAGAAAACCCTCGAAATGAATCGAGACGGTATCTCCGATTTTCGCCTCTTGTTCGCCGCACGATGATAAAAATAAAATCGCAAGCAAACTTAAAACTATTTTTTTCATGGCTTTCCCTTCTTTCTTTTCCGAGATTATAATCTTTTTCTATCGCCGAACGCAAGCGTCAATGTCCCATCGTCTATATAATCCAAGTCGCCCCCCATGGGAACGCCCGACGCCAATTCCGAACAGACGATTCCTTTCAGACCGGCGCAAATATATTGCTGCGTGGTCTTGCCCTCCAATGTGTTCGGCAATGCGAAAATAACCTCGCTCACATTTTCGGTTTTGATTCTCTCGGGTAGATTTTTTATAAATAAATCTTCGGGAACAATCCCGTTCGCTCCCGACAACAAGCCGCCGATTATGTGATACCGGCCGTGATAAACGCCGGCTTTTTCCAAAACCGAAACGTCGGCAAAGTCGCGCACAATGCACAATTGCCCCGCGCGCCCGCCGTCGCGGCAGTATTCGCAAATATCGTTTTCGGTTAGACAGCCGCATATCGGGCACGGCTTTATTTTCTCAAGCGCGTTCAATAGTACCGCGGCAAGTTCCATGCCCTTGCCGGTTTTGTCTTGCAACAATGAAATAACAATCTTGTTCGCCGCCCGTTTTCCAACGCGCGGAAGTTTCGAAAATTGTAAAATCAACCTGTCCAACAATACCATAATTAATGAAAAACATAACAATCCACGCCCCTTGACGTGCATTGTCCCTTTATTTTTTTCGCCTCGGATTCTGACATCTTCGCGCGCACCCTCAGCATTCCATTGTATTTTTCCAAATATGTTGTCAGACCGAACAGGGCGTAAACTTTATCCTGCTGCAACTTTGCCGCATGCTCGGTTCCAAACGCGCCAAACTGCACGCCTGATGAACCGTCGCCCGTCGGATACTTCTCGGCCCGATATTCCGTCGGCTTTTCGTATTTCGGAACCGACGCGCTTTGAACTTTGAACTTGTTGATTTTTCCAAATCCATAATCCAAAAGAGCCCGCGACACCGCATTCCTGTCGGTTTTTCCGTCCGCCCCCAAAACAACGGAAACAAGATGTTTTTCATTTTGCCTCGCGGTCGCGATCAAAGAATAGCGCGACCTGTTAGTGAATCCGGTTTTCATTCCGTCGCAACCCTCATACGAGCCGAGCAATCCGTTTCCGTTCCTGAATGATTTTCCGTTATAGTTGAAATACGGAACCGAGAAAAAATGCCAATACTGCGGATAATGTTTTTTGACGGCGATTGCAAGAAGGGCCATATCCTTTGCGGTCGAAATATGCTCGTCATCCGACAGGCCGGACGCGTTTGAAAAGTTTGTGTTTTTAAGCCCGATTTCGGACGCCACGCGGGTCATCATCGACGCGAAATCCCCTTCGTCCCCCGTCAGATTTTCAGACAACACTATCGCCATGTCGTTGGCGGAATAAACCGCGACCGCCTTTATCGCGTTCTCGACCGTGATTTTGCTGCCGGCAGGCAACCCGATTTTCACAGGGCGCGCATTCGCCGCCGTTTTGGAAACAATCAGATTTTGGTCCAAGCGAAGCCGCCCCTGTTCCAACGCGTTGAACGCCAGATACAATGTCATGATTTTCGTCAAAGACGCCGGATAATTCAAGTCATCGGCGTTTTCCGAATAAATAATTTTTCCGGAATCAATGTCGGCAACCAGAACGGCATTATAACTTGACGCCCGCGACGCGGACAAAAAGAAAATAGATAACAGGAAAACAGATAATTTTCTCACGTTAAAATACTAGCAAAAAACAGAAATGCCGGTCAAGCTGAGTTCAGAGTTCAGAGTTTTTTGTCATTCCCGCGTAGGCGGGAATAATAGAGCCTAATTAAATTAATAATTGATAACTAATAATTTTTTTAACTCCTAACTCTGCACTTGTAACTCTGAACTCTCAAGCCCTATTCCCGCCTGCGCGGGAATGACAAAACCCTGATGGGTTTTGTAAAAAAGTGTATGGAACAAAACTTAGCAGTGTTTTTTTTGATAAACAACTGTTATGGAAGAGAGAGCACCGCGGCGCGGGAGCACAAGAGGTGCCCGCCGTTCTGGACGCAGTACGCGCAAGCGTTCGCACAGTCGTTCGCGCAATGGGACGCCGACGAAGCGGCGAACAGGAACACACAATAACCGCCAAGGCATGCGTTATTTCCATCCTGTCCAGTCATCCTGCACCAGCAAATTTTTCCACCTGATGACGGTGTGCTAGGATCGCTTCCACTCGTTGTGCATCTCGCTATTCCCTCTATTGTTCCTGTGGGTGCAATAGATACTCTTACTTGCCAGGTTGCGTCATTATATCCTGAACCATAAGTACTACTTCCAAACGAACCGTCGGATACTGTACTAGCCGCCCACGGCCTTGTCTTTGGACATTGGTCTATTACTGTTTTTTTGCACATCGTTATCACCGCGTTCGCGGCAGAAAGCCCTAAGATCATTATTA
>JAITLD010000044.1 GCA_031278055.1 Rickettsiales bacterium
GCCGTCGCACCATGCGACAATCAGGTCGGTCGGCGAATATACCGTTATGCGGGTTCCAGCCGCGATGGAAAATGGCGGTTTGGTATTATCCATCATGTCGATGAACAATTTTTCCGTCACTTTATTCCATGATTTTATCATCTCTTGTTTTGCCATTTCGCTCGAACGCATCGTTCCGCTCTGCACGACAACATTGTTGTCCAAATCGATTTGATTCACGATTTTATCCGAAATAGGCGCGATCAGATTTGTCGCTGCCGGAACAATCGCGGTAAGCAGGGGCATGACCATTTGTTCCAGATAATCGGACGAGCCGTGCCCGGGAACTCCTATACGCCCTTGCGAATCGCCACTAAATGGTTTTTCATCTGTTGTAAAATTAAATTCGACTCCATCCGGACGAACGAACCGATACCATTCTATATTTACACGCCCGATAGTTTTGTATGGCCCTGGCATATCGCCCACCACGCTTCCAAGCATCAGCGTTCCGGCTGGAACTATGATGGTCCGACCATTGTCGGAATAAACATGCCTGTCTACCGTCGCCTGAACCGGCAAGATGAATCTGCTTTCAACCGCGCGTATTTCGTTCACTATCGTCGCGGGAATCGGCTTGAAGTGCCTCAGAACAAATGTTCTGTCATACGGTCTGCTCGACACAGTCGCTTGTTTATCGAATGAAGACGGCACTTGCACGCTTTGTGGCTCGGGTGGGGGGAAAACCTGGTCGCGGTCTCCTTCCGCCGGAGAGCCGGTGGCTGATGGCGCGCGGACGAATTCTCTTTTTGGGATATCGTTTGACAATACGGGCATAGTAAGGTTTGCGCCTGCTCCGCGACCGCCGATATGTTCCGAATCCGATCCGATTTTTTTCGACGGGTCTTTCAACGCCATTATAAATCCTGTTTTCTGGTTGTATTCGCCCGTCGGCTCGGAACAAGTTTTATCGCTGAACGGATGAAACATATAATGTCCGCCCGCAGGCTTTATCCATCCGATTTGCTTTCCGGAATTATTATATCCGGCGAACGCGAACTGATAACATTCCTCCGACGTGGCCACGTAATCATCGATTTTCGGTTCATCCAGGATGATTGGGTTGAATTCTTTTTTATCCCCGACTTTTTTTTCTTCAACAATTGGTTCGGGCTCTGCTTCCGCGACAGGTTCGTCATCAAAAAAAGGCTCTTCTTCAACAATTGGTATCGGTTCCTCCGCTACAATTTTTATGGGTTCTTCTTCTACGGGTTCTTCGTTTTTAGGCTCTTTCTTGGGTTGTTCTTGAACGGCGGCATTTTTTGAAACGAACAATATATTCACAGCTTCTAACTTTTCTATATCTTTCGAGCCGGCCGCATCATGATATTTTATGTTTAAGACATTCTTTCCATCCATTGTTTCAGAGGTCGGTTTCCATGTCAGGATTATTTCACAGGGCAGTTTCTCCGTGATTTTTCCCATATTCCTGCATGTTTCGGTAAGCGACAATCCCTGAACATCCGAAGATAATTGGATATTCGAGACGACCGCTGGCATATTGGTTGAAACCGTGATTTTTTCTTCTTTTGATTCGCCGATAAAAACAGTTCCGAAATCAACGCCTGCCGGGTCGACGGTTAATGCCACTTCGCCTTTTTTCTGTTCTGTTTGCGAAATTTTTTTATTATCTGTCAAAAGCAGGATTATCATTATTGTCAAAACCAACGCGATTCCAAGCAATACCCATTGCGTATGCCGCGGCATGTTTTTCTTTAATTCAGAAAAATAGAGCTTTATCTTTTTCATATCGATTCAAAAAATGCGCGGCGGCAACAAGACAAAGTTTGCGTCACTGTATCCTCACCACATGGCACGAGGTTCCGCTGAACTTGGTCAATTTATCGCACAAAGTCTGCGCGGTTTCGATGTCTGTCATCGGGCCTAGGCGCAGGCGGTAAAGCCGCGCCGTCGTTCCCGTGTCGCCCAGGTTTCCAATTCCTTGTTCGTCGACCGCAAAAAATACCATGTCGCGGTATGGGGTCAAGAGTCCTGCCCCGTTGTCGCCGCTGAATTTTGCGAGCAATTTATTCCAATAATCATTCAACGCTTTGACCGAGGTATCGGATTTTAATTCGACCGCGACCCCTGTCTGGTTGCTTGAAATTAAAGGTATATCTTTTTGCGGCAGGTATGCCCCCGCTGTGTTTCTATCTGCGGCCAATAGGTTGATTCCGCTTGTTCCGCTGCCATAACTCGTAGCGGCGCCATAGTTGTATGTCGGGGCCACGCCATAGCCGTTTGCCGCGACCATCGGCACAACTTGTCCGTTGTATCCATAATTTAAGGATTGAACCTGTTGCTGCATGACATTTGATTCAGCCAACGCCATCACGGACTGCGTATCGGAAATCAAGAACGGCTTGGCCCGTTTTTTTATGCAAACTATGCGCTGCCCGGAACGCAGGACCATATCGCCGACCGCTTCGACGATTAACAGTCGACCGTTTTCCCCATCTGTCCGGAATCCGACCGGCGACTCGCCGCCTTCGATCAGCAATGATACGACGGGACGCTGGGTCATCGCTATCACTTTGTCTCCAAAGTCGATATAGGTAAAGATTCTGTCGCGCCACACGCGTTCGGGCGCGATAACATAATCGTCGGGATTCGGAACGAATATGTCCAAATCAAACCGAAATTCTGACGGATCGATTTTCATGGTTTTTATCCATCCGTAATCCTCGCCGTCCGCTCCGACGATTCCGCCGCCGGTTTTTTTCTTTGCAAAAACGTTGCTCATTTCCCCATCGGCTCCAACAGTCGGGTTTCCGGAAAAACCGGAGTACCCGTCCGCGACGATATCGACCTGCGAATAGGTTATCTCGCTTGAATGATTGGGTTCGGAACGCAGATAGAACAGATACTTATTTCCGGATTTCCCAGTGACTATGAAATTTGTATCGGACCCCATATTTGCCGGAACCGGCGTGATCAGCATCGCATTCTCGCCGGATTTTTCAATTTTGAACAGCTGGTCGTTTCCGACGATTCCGCTTTCTATTTGCTCGCCCGCCGGAAAATTAACCATGGTGACCATTCCGTTGCGCAATTTTATTGGTATGGTCGTCCCCGGCGTCCAGGTCAATTGGGCATATCCAGGTTTTGTCGAGCCGGACGCCATATTCGCATTTGGATTATCCCATGCTTCTTGCACGCCTTCGGCATACAGGGGGAGGGCGGCGGAAACCGCGCAACAAATGGCGGACAGCAGAAAAAGCATCCTGCCCGACATGATTGTTTTCTTCAAGAAATCACAATTAATTTTCATTTTTTTATCCTTTTGCTACCTGCCCAAAACATTCAGCGGGTCGCCGTCGCCGGATTCGACTTCGTATCCCACGACTTTCAGCCCCAGCGGGTTATCCAACCGCTCGTTCCAATTCAAGCCGGATTGGAACTTCAAACTTAATGCTATTGTAAAATCTTTTTTATCGCTTTGTCCAGTGCTTTCGTCGGTGCAAATCCATACG
This sequence comes from Rickettsiales bacterium, assembly GCA_031278055.1. Taxonomy (GTDB): domain Bacteria; phylum Pseudomonadota; class Alphaproteobacteria; order Rs-D84; family Rs-D84; genus JAISGC01. The sequence goes on from JAITLD010000044.1 coordinate 3,513, forward strand.
AAATCAACCGCATACTTCTCCGGTTCCACGTCCAATTCGCGCGGCGCGATTTTTCCAAACGAGACGTCGCAACGGAATGTCAGCGGCTCGAATTTTCCGACCATTATCGCGTACCAAAAATCTGTCTTTTTGAAATCCTGGTATACTTCTATGCTGGAATAATTATATACTAGTCCCCTTGTGTCCCATACATGCTGCATTGCCGCATTTGACGGAATTATTCGGTTGCGCGCGACTATATATTCCTTGATAAAATTCTCCTTGTAGATTTTCAAATTCTGTTGATTTATGTCTAATTTTTCGATGGAAACCACTTGTTCCGAAGCAGGCTCTGCGGACAGAAAAAAAACTTGCGTCCGCTCCAGCGGAAACATGCGGGTCAATGCGGCGATCAACGCGATCAATACGATCAGGCAACCGGCCAAAACGAATGTCATCAGGCGCGAAACAAAGCCGGATGGTTCAATCATAAATCCTCTCCTTTTATGGATTGTAGTAAAAAACGGATTGTCAAGGCAAGCGGTTTTTATACATTGCCATTTCATGGAGGGTGCCGAATAATGGCGAAATATAAGAGACGTCGTTTAATAAACGGGATGTCGTTTGATAATCTCCATTACTTCATTTTTCAAATCCATGTCGCCGCCCATCAGTCGCCGCCCTATGATGTTTCCGATTGTTTGGAACTCCGTTTTGGATAGGTTGCGGGATGTCATCGCCGCGCTGCCCAGTCGGATTCCGGAACTTTTGGGAGGACTTGTATCTCCTGAAATCATATTTTTGTTCGTGATAATTCCGATATCTTCCAGCAATTTTTCCGCAGTCCCGCCATCGATTCCGACCGGCTTCAAATCCAATAATAGCAAATGCGTATCTGTTCCCCCTGAAACAATGCGTATATTCGGCGCGGTTTCTTTTATTCCGTCTAAAATGGCGATAATGTTTGTTTTAATATTTTTTGCATATTCCGGAAACGACGGGTTCATCGCCTCTTCGAAACAAATCGCCTTGGCGGCAATTGCGGCGGCGTTCGGGCCGCCTTGAATTGCGGGGAACACAGCTTGGTTTATTTTTTTTGTGAAACTATCATCGTTCCACAAAATGAATCCTCCGCGCGGTCCGCGTAGCGTTTTGTGCGACGTCGATGTGATTATATCCGCGTAAGGAACAGGGGAAATATGTTCGCCCGCGGCGACCAATCCGGCGATATGCGCCATATCGACCATGTAAAAGCATTTCTGTTTCGCGGCTTTATTATACTCGTCGATAATCGTGCGGATTTTTGCAAAATCAATTTCGCGCGGATAGGCGGATGTTCCGGCAATCAGTATTTTCGGCTTTGTTTTCGCCAGCATGCCGCGGATATTTTCATAATCGATTTTTTCGTCGGGACCCAGATGGAACGATTCATGATGAAAGTATTTTCCGGAAAAAGTGAACGGGGATCCGTGCGTCAAATGCGCGCCTTCGTTTAAGTCCAATGACAGGATTGTGTCGCTGGGATTGCAAAATGCGTAAAGCGCGGCCATGTTTGCCTGCGACCCCGACCAAGGCTGAACATTCGCGAATTTTGCGCCGAACAATTTTTTCGCGGCGTCGACGGCGCGATTTTCAACATTATCGATTATATTGCATCCCGCATAATGGCGGTGTTCGGGATAACCCTCGGCATATTTTACCGACAGAACGGAGCCGAGCGCCCGCAGAACATCGGGTGACGGATAGTTTTCGGACGCAATCAATTCGCATGTCTCGTTTAATTTTTTGCGTTCCTGTTCGATTTGTTCAAAGATGAAATTTATGCTCACATCCGGCAGTATAGCAGAGAAAAAAGCTTGCAATCAAATAAAAAGTGTTTTATTATTGCGTGGTTTCGGAGTTGTAGCTCAGTTGGTAGAGCAAATGACTTTTAATCATTGGGTCCAGGGTTCGAATCCCTGCAACTCCACCACATTGGGCATGTGGCGGAATTGGTAGACGCGCTTGACTCAAAATCAAGTTCGAAAGAGTGCGGGTTCAAGTCCCGCCTTGCCCACCAAAGTCAGGATTTTCCAGGTTCCCGCGCATTTGCACGGATTTTTCTATTTCTTTTTACTAGATTAAAAAACGTCATAAACCGTCATTTTTTGATATAAATTGTTATTATTTCTGCACAAATTTTACACAAACTATTTTTTGAATAAATGGGTTAATCCCTCTGCCGCGCGGCCGTTCACCAAATGGGCATATTTTAAGGTAGTTTGTATTCCTTTATGTACAAGAACTTCTTTGACTAGTCGCAAATCTTTACTATCTCGAAAAAGCCACGTCGCCATTGTGTGCTACAATATATGAAAGTTTTTATATGCTACTCGCGCGCGCTCGCATACCGACCGCCAGCTTTTTTTATACTTTTAATAGGATGTCCCGCAAATGTAAATACATAATCTAAAGGCGTGGCCCCGTTTGATTGAGTGGCGATGGGCGAAATAATTTAATTTTCCGTTTGACTTTTATTCATAATGTTGATACAATATAGTATAACAAAAGGCGTCAGCGTGCAATTTGAGTGGGATGAAGTAAAAAACGAAAGCAATCTGAATAAACATGGGTTTTATCTTGAAGCTGGGGCGCTTGTCTGGCGAGATGCATACAGGCTTGTTATGGCTGATAATCGCAAGGATTATGGTGAAGATCGGTTTAATTGCATGGGTGATACAGAATTTGGAGTTTTACGAGTATGTTATACCATGCGGGATGACAATATAAGGCTTATATCCGTTCGCCGCGCCAATAAAAAAGAAAGAGGTGTATATAATGACAATAAAAAAAATGACCCTTGAAGAAATAGAGCGCAGCATAACGCCGCAAATGCGGCGGCGCATGCGTCACGCTATGCTGAGAGAGCCGGATATGACGGATCCGGACGCGCCGGAGATGACCGACGTTATGTTTGTCGTCGCGCGTCGCCCCGGGCGCAGTAATCCTGCGATGAAGAAAGTGTCGCAAAACATACGTTTCGACCAAGATGTTCTGGCTGGCTTAAAAAGCACGGGGCGCAACTGGTCTACGCGCGTGAACGCTATAATGCGCGGGTATTTGTCGGGTTTGGGCGTCTTGTAAAGGCAGCCTCTTAAAACAATTTGATTTCGGACAAGCGTTATATCCACGGCGCTTTCCAGTCATGTTAAAAGCCGGTCTGGGTCGATGTGGCGTTCCCAATATTCATCTCAATCGCCTTTCAATTTGTGCGGGCGGCATGAGAGATGTTGCAGTTAAATTTGTTGCGCCCAGATTATAAATACCGACATTTCAAATGTCGGGAGCCCAGTTTAAGCAATTATTTTAATAACAATGCGAAAAAGGGATGTGGAGCGGGCGATATCGGTCCGCGCCCTCCAGTTTCAGCCAATCAAATCTTATTCTTCATAATTTCTAGAATCATATCAAAACTATCCTCGGGTGCGGATTTGTTTTTTCTTATTTTTCCACATTCGGCGCATTTATGGACAATAATATAATCACCGTTTTTAATTTCGATTCCTATCGGTGCCATCAAGCCGCCACATTTTGAGGCGCGGTCTCCGGGATTTACGTCCACATCCTTGCTGTAAAGACAACGCGGGCAATGGTTCGTATATCCGTTTCCGGAAACCTCTGCCCCGCAGTTTTCGCAAACAAAATCCTCAACTTTTTTTTGAAATTTTCTGGCCATTTGCCATCATGATATCCTATTCGATTCGGAACGCAATATAATTTAGGATATTTCTTTTCTAGCGACGAAATCAATGGAAACACGAAAAATCATCGTATCAACAGAATTAAATATAAAGTATGTTGAATATGTTTGAATTTATAAAAAAAAATGTTTATAATACCAAAATCGCGGGCATATGGCGAAATTGGTAGACGCGCTAGTTTCAGGTACTAGTGGAGCAATCCATGGAGGTTCAAGTCCTCTTATGCCCACCAAATTGAATTAAGAATTGCGAATTCAGAGTTATGAACTGAACAAAATAGAAGACAATTCCGATAATATAATCCTGGGGTTATCCATGTTAGCGGGCCGATACCGCTTTCAGATAGACAATTCAAATTTCTGGTGGGTCGGCAGGGACTCGAACCCCGGACCAAAGCGTTATGAGCGCTCCGCTCTAACCAACTGAGCTACCGACCCTTTGACGCATGCAATATTACCCGTGGAAATGAAAAAAATCAAGTTTTTTCTAATTGAATGTGTGGAGAGGATAATTTTTTCTCTTACATTTCAATCGGGGCGCTTATCTGCCAGTTTGCCGCAACATTTTTTGTCGTGCCGCGATGGTCGAGAGCTTGTCTTTTATTTCTCCGAACGTCACCAGATTGTTTTTGTTAAAATTTAGATCCGAACACTCGAATTCCCGACGCGTCAGCGTTGTCGGATCGTCAAAGTGCACTCCCTTGAACAGCAGTATTTCCAAACCTTTCTTAACCTTGCGATTATAGCCGAGCGCGGCATGACGTGCAAAATCCTCGCACTCTTTCTTTACCCTCGCGATATGCGCCTCTGACGCCCGCATGGCCATGTCTATCGTTATGATTCCGTACTCACGGACATTTGTGCATTGAAAATGCCAATTTTCGTCATTCGTTCTGATAAAGTTAGGAATCGAATCTACAATCCCTGTCAGATAATCGATATTCAAAACAGATTCTTTCAAATACGGCGGCGCATCTTCCTCGCATTCTATATGGGTAGTTGCCATTGGGTTTTTCTTTTTCAATTGCTCATTTATCATCGGCTTTATTTTTTCCAATAATTTTTTATTGAGCAATGCGACGACATCTTTTTCGGAACCCTTTGCGCCGTTTAATTCATCCCGTATCAAATGGATGAATTGGTCGTTGATTTTGGAAAAATCCCATCCGATGAACTCTAAATCTTGAAATAATTTTTTTGCAAGCCATTTGGGCTGGGTCAGCGGGTTTCCTTTGCCGTCTAGCAGTAATATATCCATAGCACCTCTGACAGAATGCGGCGTCGGTTACGCGGAGTTGGCCCCCCCAGTTCGCGTCCAAGTCTGTTCATGACGCACGCGGCGGAATATGTCTGTGGATTGACGGAAAATGTTTTGTTATAAATGCCGAAATCACGGTAATCTTTTCCGTATGCGGGGTCATATTCAAAA
>JAITLD010000080.1 GCA_031278055.1 Rickettsiales bacterium
CTTGGGTGTTCCTGGGCGCCTTCGGTTCGGCGTCCGTTTGCGCGGGCAGCTGTGCGTACAATTGCGCGCTCTGCGTCCGGTCCGGCACGAACGTCTCGTGCTCCCGCGCCGCGGTGCTCTCTCTTCCATAGGCCTTGCCGTTTCATGACGGCGTAGCCGGCATGAAACGAACGCCCTTTCCATCGCGAAGCGATGGAAAGCAACGAAGACAAAGCGCGCGGCTCGCCGACAGCGAAGCGAAGGCGAGCCGAAAAGCGAGGCGGATCGCCGCCGAGCGCAGCGCATAGGGCAGTCAGGTCGCAAATAAGTCCCAACCCGCCCGCGAAAATAAAAAGAGTTTATATATCAAACAGGCAGAGCGTTTATTGCGTATGTGCGGGAAGTCAAAGCGGCCGGTGGTGGGGTGCAGGGGAGGGGGAACCCCTCCCCTGCCGCCCGAAAAAAATTTCGAAGAGCGGGTTTGTTTCCGCGCGTCAAGCGAATCGCGTTTTACGGCGGGGCAGGATGAATATAATCGATTCAGATTGTTTTCCCAAATTTGTCGCAAACAAGCATGGCCTGATAAATTTCGCGTCCATCCTGCATGCAAAGCCAGCCGAGATTCAAAATTAATTCGGCCTCGACCATTCGTTCCGCCGCGGTGGCAAAATCCTCAAATGCCATTTTGGCCGACTCCCTCTCGGAAAAACCCAATTCCAATCCGGTTAAAAAATTTTCTTTCGCCCGCGCGAACTGCATCATCCGCAGGCGCGGCAGATTATTCAAAGTAAGGTTGTTGCGCAGAAAGGCGTATTCCAATGATTGCTTCATTGTTTTTTTATCATTTCGGCAATCCGGCCGTATTTTTCGCAAATGGTTTCGCCTTCGTTCACGACGAAATCAGACGCGGTTAATTTTAGATCGGAAATTTTTTTGCCGTCCCATTCCGTTCCGATAATTTCCCGTCCCGAAGGATTTTGCGCCCATTCCGCGAAGTCATCCAAATTGATTGCGACCAACGAATCAACCTCGCCGTCTTTGAATATAAAATCATTCAGGCGGCCGTCGTAATCCGCCCAGAATATGTTTACGAAAACACGGTCGGTCATAATTTGTCCATTTGACTTTTTTATATCGGCGACCCAAGTGATTTCTTCCAAAAATTTTGGTTTTTTCGGCGTGATTCCGATTTCTTGCTCTATTTCGCGTAAAAACGCCTGTTCTACCGATTCTCCGGCCGAAACATGCCCGCTGGCCGTTGTGTAAAGTTTTCCGCCGTTATTGTCCAGCTTCCGCGACCTGCGCTGGAACACGAGTTTCCCGTCCCATACAAGCCAGCAATGAACCGTCTTGTGCCAAAGTCCGAACGCATGCGCCACATTCCGATCGGCCGCGCCGACCAGTTTTCTATTCGCGTCATAAACATCTAGAAATTCCGCCATTTTTATCTGCTCCATTGTTCTCGCAAATCTGCTATAAGCCTGTTGCCGCCGCCCGTAATCCGTTCATAGCAGGACAGGTATTTGTCCACAGTTTGGCGAACAACTTTGTTCGGAAGCGGCGGCGCGGGAAGGGATTTTTTATCCCACTTGCCATCTTTGACCAATTCGTTCAGATAATTGCGGACATACTGCTTGTCAAAGCTTTCCGGATCTGTTCCCGCTTTGAATGCCTGATGAAACTGTCGTTTTCCCCAAACGCGCGACGAATCCGGCGTCAGAACTTCATCCGCAAGAATAACATCGCCTTTTTCATCCAGCCCGAACTCGAATTTCGTATCGACCAAAATCAAACCGTTCTTGTCGGCGATTTCGCGCGCCGCGTCGAATATGTCGAGCGAATAGGCCTCGCATTTGCGGTAGACATAGTCTCCATAGCCGAGTTTGCCCAAAATTTCCCCCGCCTTGGCGCAAGTTATGTTCTCGTCGTGCAGACCTTGCTCGGCCTTGGTCGACGGGGTCAGAATCGGCTGTGGCAGTTCCTCGGACATTTTCAAATTTGCCGGCAGCTTGTGTCCGCCGACATGCCCGTTTTTCTGATAATCTTTCCATCCGCTGCCGGTTAAGTTGCCGCGGACTATCCATTCAATCGGTAGCATTTTTAGTTTCTTTGCGATGATTGCGCGGCCTTTCAGCGCGGACGCCTTTTCCTTCAGTCCGGGGTATTTTTCAAAATCCCCGTCAAAATCCAACTGATGAATCAGATGATTCGGCGCGATGTCTTTCAGATGGCCGAACCACCAGTTCGACAGCTGCGTCAAAATTATTCCCTTGCCTGGAATGCCGGTCGACAGAATAAAATCGAATGCGGAAATGCGGTCGGACGCCACTATTGCCAATTTGTCGTCGGATAGGCGCATTGTATCGCGCACTTTTCCATGATAAACATATTCGTAAGTCGTCGTCGGATAATTTGTTTGGGTGTGCATGCGGTAATCCTTTTTTATTACTTTGTCGGCGATAAACAGTATGTTACAGACAAAAAAATAAAAAGTCAACGGTCTATAGCCGTTTGCCTCTGCGCAAATAAAATCCGAACACCTTTAATTGAGGCACGAGACAAGAGGCATGAAACATGGTTATTTTTACGCAATAAAACATGTTGCAGGCATTATCTTCCTTTTCGTGCCGCCAACATAAACATCTGCGAAGTATCTATCATTATTTCTTCTTTCAGCCTGCATTTACGGACAAGTTTTCGCAAAATTTCGGGTGACGGCAACAAATCATTCTTTACTGGCTCTTTGCGTCCATGCATCTCGTTGATATAACGTCTGCTCGCGGAGTGCATAATTGTAATTTTTCCATCCGGTTTCAATAATCCGGCGAGATGTTGGAATGCCATTCTCTGGTTTTCGAAATGCGGGAATACCGAATAACAAATAACGAAATCGAACGAGCTTCGCGCGAACCGGTGCGTCAAGACATCTCCGAGTATGAAATTAACCTGACTGTTCGGAAAATTTTTCCGGGCAGTATCGATCATTGGTCTGGATATGTCGATCGCCGTGATTTTTTCCTCTTGCGTGAAATTGGATAACAATGGAATCAGCACTCCTGTTCCGGTTCCGACATCTAGGACATCGCTATCTTGCCGTATGTCCAAAAGATCGAGCTCCATCTCTGCTTTTTTTAAATCTTCAGTTCGATCCGAGTTCGTCCATTTTCTTGCCATATCATTGAAGAAAAGTATTTTTCTCCGCTGTCCCATCAAACGACCCCCTTAGATTTTTATATAATTGTCCGAATACATTTGCATAATCCATGCGGTATTAATAGGAATCTTTTACCGGGTCGCGCGCCATGGCATGACAATCCCCATGATAACCCATCGGGTGGATTTTATCTTTTTGTTTTTCGTTTCGCGGATTTAGGTTTTGATTTCTTTTTCGTATTATTCGGCGAAGACGAAATGGGGTTTCCAGGAATTTGCCCTTTAAGTTTTATCGATTCCAACCCATCGGATTTTGCCATCTTCTTTTCCGATTGTATCTGCCAAGATAGGGCAAGCGCCGGCACAAGGAATAAAACCAATCCCGCGATTTCGATAACGCCGGCCAAAATTATCATAAACGAGCTGGCGGCTTCGACTGTGAATCCGGGCATTCCCCAGATGGCATAACGCATAAGGTCAAATTCCACATACCCCCAAAATATGAATATAAAAATCATATTTATCAGCCATGCCTTAAATAAAGTGTTCCGAATAGTGCGTATATTTTTCATGATTTGTTTCTCCTTTATCAATATAGATTTACTATTGTCACGATTATTCCATAAATTCGATTTTTTTTCAAAGGATATTTTTTTCAACGTCTCTACAAAAAAGAATTGCGACATATATATGCACAAATAGAACTGCAACAAAATAAAAATCCTTTTTTACAGAGGCCGTATTTTATTCGCGCAAAGGCAGGAATAATTTTTTTTAGCTATACGAACATCAACGCACAGGCCGATACATTGACAAACACAAACCGCTATACATTTGTATTGACAACCGTATTGCCAGTGGTATAGTTTTCTGTATTACAAGGAAGTATTTCAAATGACCAAAAAAGAAAAAATGCGTTTGGCAGGTTATAGTTCGGAAGAAATTCGGGAACTGATGTCCGCGACGCGCAATCAGATTCTGAGTGCCGAAAAGTGCGGCGATTTGTTGCTGGCCCAGAATTTATCGTCCGACATGAATGTATTAAATGAGGCGCGCGAAATGAAAGCGCGCGGAAAATTACGGGTCAGGCAGACGACGAAGAAGAAAGCTGACCACAAGAATCAACTTGATCCAA